>CALWTT010000060.1 GCA_944384545.1 uncultured Clostridia bacterium
CGATCCTGTTCGGCATCCTGCATGGAGCTCTTTTTTTCAGGCTTGTTCCTGTCGCAGAAGCACTGCTTATCCTCGCTTTCACCGCCGCCACTGCGTATGGTATGGGCTATATCAATGAAAAACAAGCGGATGGTTCTGTTCTCCCCAGCTGGATCATTCATGCACTGTCGAATCTTTTCTCCGGCCTGTGCGCCGCCTTTTCTCTCCTGTAACATCCGGGAGGAACAGCAGACCATTCCGACGGAATCGGTTCCCCAAAAGGCAGAGGGCCCGCGAATGCTCGCGGGCCCTCTGCCTGTATTCTTACTGTTTTTCTGCTCTGCACACCGGTTCTTCCGTTCTGCACGTCGGTGCACGGCGGAATCGGCTTGTATTTATGCTTCCGGAAACCTGTCTTCCGGCTCCTGTGCGCTCGCCGGAACCGTCACCGGTTCCCCGATCCTGTCCGTGCGGATGATATGCCGCGGGCAGACCGATGCGCATTTCCCGCACCGTACACACAGGGCGTAATCGATCGAGGCAACAAAATCGTTGACCCGGATCGCTCCGGCACCGCAATTCTTCTCACACAGGCGACAGCTGATACACCCTACTGCACAGTAGGAACGCGTCACCTTTCCGTTATCGACCGAAGAGCAGGCTACCACATACGGTGCATCCGCCGGAAGGATCCGGATAATATGTTTCGGGCAGGCCGCCGCGCAGGCACCGCATCCCGTACAGCGCGACGGATCCACCTCCGCCACACCGTCCCGCACGGTGATTGCGTCAAAACGGCAGGCGGCAACGCAGGTTCCCAGTCCCACGCAACCGTTGGGACACAGCTTATCCCCGCCCGAAAGACGTGAGGCCGACAGACAGTCCTGTGCGCCCTCATACCGGTACTTTCGCACCGCACGGGTCCCGCTTCCGCTGCACAGCACCACTGCGCGCATCCGGATCGCCTGTCCGGCATCCACACCCATGACCGCAGCGACCGCCGCAGCGGTCTCCGGCCCGCCTGCCGTACAGCAGTTCGGCGCCGCCTCGCCGCGCACCACCGCCTCCGCGTATGCGTCACAACCGCTGTAACCGCATCCCCCGCAGTTGGCGCCCGGCAGTGCGTCCCGCACCGCAGGAACACGCGGGTCCGTCCGCACCGCAAACACACGCGCCGCAATCGCCAGCAACAACCCGAACACAAGCCCGAGCAGTGCAAACCAAAGAGCGGGAATCCACAAATCGTTCCAATTCATCGCTTCCCCTCCTTATGCAATGCGCAGTCCGGAAAATCCCGCAAACGCCATCGCCGAAAGGCCCGCCGCCAGCAGAATCAACGGAAAGCCGCGAAAGGCACGCGGCGGATCACAGAAGGCCATCTTTTGCCGCACACCCGCAAAAATCACAATGGCAAGCGTGAACCCAAGCCCTGCCGAGCATCCGAACACCACCGACTTCACAAAATCGTATCCCTCCTGAATGTTCAGAAGTGCCGCCCCCAGCACCGCACAGTTGGTTGTGATCAACGGCAGATAAATCCCGAGCGCGCCATGCAATGCCGGCAAAAACCGGCGCAGAAACATTTCGATAAACTGAACCAGTGCGGCGATCGCCAGAATAAACGCGATGGTTTTCAGATAGGTCAGGCCAAACGGCTCCAGAATCAGATAATATATGGCATAGGTCAGCGCCGAGGAAAGCGTCATAACGAACACCACGGCAAAGCCCATGCCCATTGCCGTGGCCGGCTTTTCGGACACGCCGAGAAAAGGACAGCAGCCGTAAAAACGCGAAAATATAAAGTTCTCGATCAGTATGGCTGACAGCATCAGTGCAAAAATTTCCGCCATGTCACGCCTCCTCCTTCGCGGCAGGGTCACTTTCCTTGCCGGTATTTAACGACGCACGGGCCTTGCGATCGGCGCTTCTTTGCCGCACCGCATTGACCCCTGCAATCAGGAACGCCAGCGTGATAAAGGCGCCGGCCGGCATAACAAAGAGCATGGCCGGACGCACAAGCCCGCCGGTCACATCGTAGCCGAGCACGGTTCCCGCTCCGAGCAGCTCCCGGATAAAGCCCAGCATGGTCAGCGCCATGGTGAAGCCCAGCCCCATACATACCCCGTCCCACATCGCCGGCAGCGGACGGTTGCGGGATGCAAAGGCTTCTGCGCGTGCCAATATGATGCAGTTGACCACAATCAGCGGAATGAACAGACCGAGCGACGCGTACAGCGTCGGCACAAAGGCCTGCAACAGTAGTTCAATGGCGCTGACAAAGCCCGAGATGATGACAATATAGGCCGCAATGCGGACCTCGGACGGGATAAAGCGCCGCAGCAGCGAGATAAAGAAATTGGAGAAGATCAGCACTGCCGTCGCGGAAAGGCCCATACCCACTGCGTTGCTGACCGAGGTGGTCACCGCCAACGTCGGGCACATGCCGAGCAGCTGCACGAAGGTCGGATTGTTGGTCAGCAGGCCTTCCCGCAGATGCGTCAGCAAAAAGGAACTGCCTGCCCTCTGTCCGGATGCATGCGTTTTTCCCGCTTTTTCGGGGCTCCGGGCTCCGGGCTCTGCCGCATTCTCCGCCGATCGGTTCTTTTCGGATGTACTCATACGCCCTCACCTCCCAGTCCAAGAGACAGCGCCAGATTGACCCCCGCCAGAATGGCACGGGAGGAGATCGTCGCACCAGAGACGGCATCTATATCGGCTCCCAGCACAAGCTCTCCGCCCTTCCCTGTATACGCTGCAAGATATGCCTGTTCCGCCGCCCGGCTTCCGAATCCGGGCGTTTCGCTGTGACTCACAACGCGGACACCGCTCACCACGCCCTCCGGTGAAATTCCCACCATCATATTGATAGGGCCGCCGAACCCCGTCGTTTCCAGATCCACAACATAACCCGCCATACCGCTCTCTTCATATACCGCATAGACCGTGTGTACTCCCTCGGCCTCCCCCGGCACGGGAAGCTCTTCCATACGGACAAAAGACGGATACAGCAACGCAATCGCCTCTTCTTTTTCCCGGCGCGCGTTCTCTGCTATAACATCCCGTGTCAGAAGGTTGACCGCAGCGAGCAGCAGCGCCGTCACCATACAGATCAGAAGGAGAGAACCGGCGATGCGTATGTAATAGGAAGCACGCTTCATTTTCCCGTCCTCTCCTTTCCGCCGAATCGCGTCGGCATCGTAAAGCGGTCCAGATAATACACCAGCAGGTTGCAGATCAGGATGGCGAAGGAAACGCCCTCCGGATACGACCCGAAGTACCGGATAAACACCGTGATACCGCCGCAGAGGATACCGTAAATCAGACGCCCACGCGGCGTGACAGGGGAGGTAACATAGTCGGTCGCCATAAAAAAGGCTCCGAGCATCAGTCCGCCTGCACAAAGCTCGATCAGCATGCAGTCCAGCCGGTCCCCCGCACGCGGGAACAGGAAGGTCAGCAATGCTACCGTACCCAGGTAGGCGACCGGAATCCGCCAGCTGATCACCCGGCGCGCAAGCAGATACACGCCGCCCAGCAGCAGCAACAACGCCGACACCTCTCCGATGCACCCCCCCGTCGTTCCGAAAAACAGCGAACCGAGGTCCAGCGAGGATATGTCACCTGCGCGCAATGCGGAAAGCGGCGTCGCTCCGCTGACTGCATCGGCTACCGGCTGCGAAAAGCCGGTGCGGACCGGGAATTCTGCCATGTCCGACGGAAAGGAAATAAACAGAAAGACGCGTGCCGCAAGCGCGGGGTTCACAATGTTCTTGCCAAGACCCCCGAAGAGCTGCTTGACCAGCAGGATCGCAAACAGATCCCCGCAGATCAGCATCCCTACCGGGAGTCCGACCGGGATATTCATCGCCAGCAAAAGACCGGTCAGCGCCGCGGAACCGTCCGACACCGTCACCGGACGGTGCATCAGCTTCTCATAGCCGTACTCGGCCAGCACGCAGACCGCTACCGAAAGAACCCCGAGCAGAAGCGCGCGCAGCCCGAACCAGACCACCCCGAACAGGTATGCCGGCAGCAATGCCAGAATCACCTCATACATCAGGTGGGCGGTGCGGGTACGGGTACGCTCATGGGGGGAGGCCGCCACGGTCAGAAGCGGCGGATAGTCTGCCGTCTCTCTCTCTCCGCCGCCCGGAGTCCCCGCGTCCGGGACGGATGTCTTTGCCTGCAGGATATGCTTCTCGTCCATAAACGCCTCCTCACCCTTCCTTTTTCGGCTTTTGCCGCAGCACGGCCTTGGCCGCGCGGATATACTGAACCAGCGGAATCCCCGCCGGGCAGACATACGAGCAGCATCCACATTCCACACACGACAGGGTTCCGTATTCCGCCGAACCCGCATAGTCCCCGGTGCGTGCAAGGGACGCCATGTAATTCGGCATCAGATGCATCGGGCAGGCGGCGACACACCGTCCGCACCGGATACAGGTCTGTGCCGATACCGGCGTCGGCCGGGCCGGCTCCGACAACGCCAGAACCGCCGAGGTCCCTTTGGTCACCGGCTCGTCCACGCTCCACAGCGCCTGTCCCATCATGGGACCGCCGCTGATCAGGCGTGCCGGTTCCCGTTTCAGTCCGCCGCACGCCGCAATCAGGTCGCGGAAGGATGTGCCGATCGGCACCAGAAGATTGCCCGGCTCCCGGATACAATCGCCGTCTACCGTCACAATCCGCTCAATCAATGGCATCCCCAGCGCCGCCGCACGGAAAACCGCCGCCGCCGTCTCCGCATTGAATACCACACACCCGATGTCCGCCGGAAGCTTTCCGGCCGGCAGAGCGCGGTGGGTCACTGCGTAAATCAGCTGGCGCTCGTCTCCCTGCGGATATTTCGTACGTACCTCCGCCACACGCAGATCCGGATAGTCCGACGCGCACAGCTCCCGCAAATGCGCAATCGCATCTGCCTTATTGTCTTCCACTACCAGCGTACCCGTCTGCACGCCTACCGCGCGCATAAGAAGACGCGTGCCCCGCAGAACCGACGCCGCGTCCTCCAGAAGCAGACGGTGGTTGGCCGTGATATACGGCTCGCACTCGGCGCAGTTGATCAGCAGCGTATCGACATGCCCTGCCGCCGAGCCGATCTTTGCATGCGTCGGGAAGGCCGCACCGCCCATGCCCGAAATCCCCGCCCGATATACCGCTTCGGTGATTTCCTCCGGTGTCAGGGTCTCCGTACTCCGCTCCTGCGGGTATATTTCCGGGGCAAGACGGTCGCTGCCGTCGTTCTCAATCACCACATCCGTAATCGGCGCGCCCACGGAATTGTGCCGCACACGCAGCTCCCGGACTACACCGCTCACGCTGCTGTGTACCGGGCATCCCAGACCGCCCGGCAGCTCTCCGATCTGCTGACCGCGCAGCACTCTGTCTCCCACGCCCACCGTCGGCCGGCACTGAACCCCGATATGCTGAGACAGGGGGATCGCCACCTTCGCCGGCGCAGGAAGACGCCGGATTGCACAGCCCTCTGTATTCTTATGTTCGTCGATGCGGATTCCTCCGCGAAAGCTCAGTTTCAAAAAGTTTCCCTCTCTCTTCTTTCCGCAATAGAGGCGGACCCGTCCGGCATGCGGTCCGCCAGATTGATGACCGTTCTCCCCGCACGCTGTGCAGCGCGCATCGTCTGCCCTGCGCCGCTCGCCGCTCGCCGCACGTATGCCACACACACGTCCGACACTTCTACCAGCGCCATATTCCGCCGGTACATCGCGCGGCTGTCATACCTTTCGCTCACATACCGGTATACGTCGCATGCATGCAGTATCTCCGAAAAACGCGCACGGTCCTGTGTGGGCCAGCCACGGCACTGATCCCGGCAGGGGAGCATCAGAATCAGGCGCAGGTCGGGATGCGCGTTCCGGAACGCGATCGTACGCTCTGCCGCAAGCGTATCAAAGCCCATCGCTCCTCCCGCGTAAAAATCCCGGCACCCCATGCTGTACAGCGCCGTAAGCACCGCATCCAGCTGATGAATCAGCGGCTCCACATCCTCCGGAACGATCTGCCGGTGCCCCGTAAAGCAACAACGGCGCAGGGTCATGCGTCTTCCTCTTTCTCCGCTTCTTCCCCGACCGTCACCGACAGCCGCGTCACAAGCGGGCCTTCCATTTCCGTGACCACCACATACAGCTTCCCGCATGCAAAGCTGTCCCCTACGTGCGGGTCCGAATCCAGACGCTCGGTCGCAAAGCCTCCCATCGTCGTGTATTCACTGCTGAATTCCCGATCATCGTAATCCACCGCTGCAAAGAAATCCGAAATCGGGCAGGTACCGGTCACTTCGTACACATTCTTTTCCACCTCCCGGAACGGCGTCACGATCGCATCCGTCTCGTCCCAGATATCGCCGACAATCTCCTCCAGCAGGTCCTCCATCGTCACGATTCCCATCGTTCCGCCGTATTCGTCCAGCACGATCGCCAGATGCATTTTTGCCTGCCGCATCGCATGAAATGCCGCCGACAGACGCGTCGTCTTGTGCAGGAGGCAGGGCGGCGCCAGCAGCGGACGGATGTCCGAAAGCGGCTTCTCCGCCAGCGCTTTGTAGAATCGGTTCACTATCAGTACACCGATAATATTATCGATGCTGCCCTCATAGACCGGGATCCGCGAATAACGCGCCTCCATAACGCTTGCCACGATGCTGTCCATATCCTCGTCCGCATCGATGGCCGTCATTTCGGTCCGGGGCGTCAGAACCTCCTCGACCGTAATCTCGGAAAAGTCCAGCGCCGACTGCAACAGATCGCTTTTTTCCTCATCGATCACGCCTTCCTTTTCCACCGTCTCGATGATGTCCGAAAGCTCCTCTGTCGTCACGCTCTCGTCCTCCGCCGGATGTCCCCGCGTAATCAGCCCGGACAGCCATACCAGCGGGCGTGCCAGCGGGCGCAGTATCACCATCAGGAAAGCGAGCGGCGCCGCCGCAAACCGTGCAAAACCCAGCGAGCACTGCCGTGCAAGAATCTTCGGAATAATTTCGCCGAAGATCAGAATCAGCACCGTCACCACCGCCGAGGCAATGGTGGCGCCCAGACCGCTGTCCCCGCCCAGAAGATGAATCGTAAACGAGGTTGCCAGCACCGAGCACAGAATGTTGACCGTATTGTTCCCGATCAGGATCGTGGACAGCGCTTCCTCAAAATTCTTTTCCACGCGCAGGGCAAGACCCGCCCCCGGCTTCTTCTCCTCCGCCGCCTTTTCCAGACGCAACTGATTCAGCGAGGTATACGCCAGCTCCGAGCCCGAGAAAAAGGCAGAAAACACAATCAGAATCACAATCGCAATAAAACTGGCGATCATACCGCCTCACCCCCTTTCCGGGAGGAGGCTTCTTCTTTCCGCGAGGAGGCTTCTTCCTCCGTATCCTCTTCTTCCGGATCCGGCGGCGGGTTGCTGATCTTGATGGTCAGGCGCACAAGATGCCCCTTTTCCACCGTCGATGCCGTATATACCAGATCCTCCTCTTCCCAACGCTCGTCCTGTTCCGGGGCATGCCCCAGGGTTTCGGGCACCAGAATGCAGAAGGGACGCCGCGACGGCAGCTTCCCGTCCGGCGGTGTGTACTTCATCAGTCGGAATGCATCTGCGGGAGAAAAAGAGGCGCTCATCTCAAACCGGCCACCGCCCAGCTTGCTGAAATTCTCATTGACCACATCCTCCTCGTCCCAGATCTCCCCCACCAGCTCCTCCAGCAGATCCTCCATCGTCACAAGGCCGCAGACATGCCCGTTTTCGTCCTTTACGATTGCCATCGACGTGCGCGCCTGCCGCATCACGTCCAGCAATCCGTCAATCGGCCGGTCCGGTTCCACATAAAACGGTGGCAAAAGCAGCGAACGTACGTCCGCTGTTTTTTCCCGGATGTATGCCCGTAAAAACGACCGTACAGGCAGAATTCCTATTATGTGATCGGTATCCCCCTCATATACGGGGATCCGCGAATGGCTGGAATCCCGGACAACCGTATACACTTCCTGCACCGAAGCTGTGATCGGCAGCGTCACCATATCCTCGCGCAATGTCAGCACGTCCGACACCGTATTCCGCGAAAATTCCAGCGCCGATTGCAGCAGCTTCCCCTGCGATTCGTCCAGATCCCCCTGCTCTTCCACGTCCTCAATGATCGTGGAAAGCTCCTCCTCGGTGATCGTCGGCGTCTTTCCGCCGCCGAACAGGCGGGACATCAGATGGCTGATACCGCGGAAAACAATCGAGATCGGCGCCAGCAGAATCGTCAGCGCACGGGTCGGACGCGCAAAGGCCAATGCCAGTTTCTCACTGTGACATTTGGCATAATTCTTCGGTGTCAGCTCGCTGAAAAACAGTACGATCAGGGTGGTAATCACCGTCGCGACCGCCGTCACCGCACCTTCACTCACGCCGGAACCCGCCGCGCGCATGGCTTCATAGATATCCAGTGCAAAAACGGCCGCCAGCGATGCGCATCCGATGTTGGCAATGTTATTTCCCACAAGAATCGTGGTCAGCGAACGATCAAAATCCTCTACAATCCGCAAGGCAATTCCGGCGCGCTTGTCTCCGTCTTCCGAAAGCGAACGCAGACGGATCGTGTTGGCGCGGGCATACGCACCCTCCGCCGCCGAAAAAAACGCGCTGAAAAGCAGAAACACCACATAAAGACACAGTTGTAACCAATGATCCGGGTCCATAAAAAACGATCACACTCCTTATTCTGTGCGCGATTCTCTATGCGCTCCTCCGCGCGTAAAATTACTATTGATTATACCAGAATAAAGAATGCATGTCAAGAGCGTATGCGCGAATTCTTACGTGCATCGGCCCTGCCAGCCGGCAGGAAAAGTCCGCCCAGCCAGACAAGATCCTCACGGGTGAAACTGCCAAGCGGGAGCAGCAACAGCAGATAGAGGAGTGCCGCCATCAAAAGAGCCGGAATCAGGGCAAGCCCCGGAAGCAGCAACGGCAGAATGGCCGTCGCTCCGATCACCGCAAGCAGCGGAGCAAAAAGAAACCGCCACAGAGAAAGCCGGAATCCCACCGCCTGCTGCAACCGGAGCACACTCAGAGAAAAATTGAAAACTTCTGCTGCAATCACCACCAGGACATACCCCTCTGCCCCCATGCGCGGCAGAAACAGCCAGACCATCAGGATCGACAGCAGCGAATCGGCAATATTCACGCCCATGGAATACACCTGATGCCCAAGTCCCTTCAGAATGCTGTCCACCGTAGTATCCAGATACATAATCACCACAACCGGAGCCAGCAGGCCAATAAAGTGACCGGCTTCCGCATTGTGGTAAAAGGACGCACCGATGGCCGGAGCAAAGGCGATCAGAAGTCCCGCACATCCCATGCCGAACAGCAGCGTATAGGAAAGGGCACGCTCGGTCATGTATCGGATTCGCCGCATATCGCCCCGGGCATGGCATTCGGCCATCTCGGGAACCAGCAATCCGGAAAAGGCGCTTGTCACCGCCGCCGGGTACAGAATGGTCGGGATGGCCATGCTGTGCAAAATGCCATAGGAAGCAAGTGCCTCGGCCCGGGACCCGCCCCCAAGCGACAGACAAAACGGGATCAGGATATGTTCGACTGTCACCAGGCCGGACCGCACATAGGCGGAAGCTGCCACCGGCAGCGAAATCCGGAAAAGGCGTTGCCACAGTCCGGCCTTTTCACTGGGGCGTGTGTTTTGAAAATGGCGGCGCCGATCCAGCAAATACTGTGCAAGGAGAAAGAAAAACGAACAGAATTCTGCCAGTGCCGATCCTCCCACCAGCGCAAGGCAGGCATAGGTCAACCCCGCCGGCGCCAATGCCATCAGGCCGAATACCGTCAGCCCGATCCGCACCGTCTGCTCAAACAACTGTGTGAGCGCATTGCGCGAAACACGTCGTACCGCATTGAAATAACCGCCAAAAACCGAAGAAAGTGCGATCGGCAGCATGCTGCAGGAAAGCAGGCGGATAGACGGAATCGTCCTTGCATCGCCCAGAAGGCCGCTGCCAAGCGGTACCGAGAAGAAAAAGAGTACGACCGACGCAATCCCACCAAAAAAGCACGCATAAAGTACTGCATGACGCAGTACACTGCGAATGCGCCCGGGATCTCCCTCACCGATTGCCTCGGCACACAGGCGCGTGACCGCGAGGTTGATACCGGAGGTCGCAAAGGTCACAGCAAAGCCGTATACGCTCATGATCAGCGAAAAAAGCCCCATGCCTTCCGCACCGATCTTGCCGCTGACATAGGCATTGAAGACGAGCGAAACACTGCGCATCAGCAGCGCCGCGCCCATCAGTACCGCGGCATTGCGCACATAGCGGCGAAATCCGGACATATATCCCTCCCGCGGGCGCACGCGGCGCCCTGTTTTCTGATACTGTATACCTATGCCGCAGGCAGAAAAGATATACCGTCCTTCACGGAAGATAGCACCCTACGGATGAAAACCTTCCCGGTCGGGCGGAAAAAGCAATACAGAAGCCTTTTCTTCCCGCTGCAACCGTACCTGCCCCGACCGCCGCGCCCCAGGCCACGCATATCGTTGCACCCGCCAATATGCCGCTGTCGCATCTGGAATCCCCCGGACGGGACGCTACCGACCGCGTTACGCGATGCGGCCGTACATGGCTTACGGCATGCCGCGGCACGGGCCGCGGTGGGGTATCTTGCCAATCGCAAAAACATCCCAACCCTCCTCCGCAGGCCTGTGGAGCGGGACCGCCTGCGGTTTTTTGCAACACACGGGCCGATTTATCCAGGTAACCGTGAATTTTTCCATGGTATTTCCATCCTGCCGATACGAAAAGCCGTCTTCCTCCGGTTTCCCCAATCGGCATCTGCACGGGCATCCGTGTGTTCCGAATCCGATCTCCCGCCCGCACTCCGTCTATGGCAAGCGGAGGGGAGGGCACGCATTCCCTTCTCCGGGCACTGCGATCGCCACGACGATTCCTTTCTGCTCCGCCGGGCTTTTGCAAAATGGCGGCCACGCCGGTCACACAAACTTCTGCCTGTTTTTTGCCTTTTTTTGAAAAAAATACTTGCATTTTCGGAAAAGCATGGTATAATAACCATAGAATTTATGATAAAGAAGGATGAAGAGTGGACGGCAGTTCACTCTTCCTTTTATTGTCCGGTTATCGCCGGGGCTTGTTCCCCGCTCCGGCGGGCAGCGCCCGGTGCAGTAAATACCACCGTTGGGTCAACCCCGCCGCACCAATCGCGCCGGCGTACGGTATATCCCTCCGTTGCGCCCATGATGCGGCGCTCCGGGACGCACATGCATGCCAAGGCAGGAAAGGAGCAGGTTTTTGAAAAAATCCAATATCGCCGACGAGGTGGAAGCGCTTCTCCGTCCCGTCATTGAAGAACTGGGCTACGGCATCTGGGATGTCGTTTACCGGAAGGTCGGCGCCGACTGGGTGCTCACCGTCACCATCGATCATCCCCAGGGGATCTCCATCGACGACTGTGAAAAAGTGCACCGCCGCATCGATCCCATCCTGGATGAAGCCGACCCCATCGACAACCCCTATATGCTGGAGGTTTCCTCCCCCGGCATCGAGCGCGAAATCCGCACCGATGCGCATATTCTTGCCTGCCTCGGTGCCGAAATAGAGGCGCGCCTCTTTGCCCCCCTTTCCGGAAAACGTGTGTTTACCGGCAGGCTTCTTGCCTTCTCCGACGGTACGCTCACGCTTGCCTGCGGTGAGGAGACCGTAAAAATTCCACGTGCCTCCATCGCCCGCATGCATACCCTCTATCGTGAATCCGATTCTCCCGCCGATGACCCGCAAACTCCCCCTCCGGCATCAGATCAGCAGAAAGGATAGGCCCCGTAGCCATGAACGCAGAATTTTTCAATGCCCTCGATCTCCTCGAAAAGGAAAAAGGCATCCCAAAGGAATACATGATGGAAAAGGTCAGTGCGGCTCTCACCAGCGCCTATAAGCGCGAACTGGGAGGCGCGGAAAATGTCCGCATCGTTCTCGACCCGGTCAAACGCGATATGAAGGTCATGCAGCTCCTCACCGTCGTGGCCGAGGTCTCCGATCCCGCTACCGAAGTGACACAGGAGCAGGCCATCGCCATCAAGGCAGACAAATCCAAAAAATGCCGTTCCCGCAGTACGCGTATCGGAGCGGTGCTCGAAATCGAACTCGACACCAAGAATTTCCGCCGCCTCAGCGCACAGGCCGCCAAGCAGGTCATCATTCAGGGCATCCGCGAGGCCGAACGCAGCATTGCCATCCGCGAGTACGAAAACAAAAAAGAAGAAATTGTCACCGCTGTGGTTTATAAGGTTGACGATTCCGACGGTAGCGTGGTTCTCGATACCGGTACAAGCCGCGCCGTCCTCCCCCGCTCCGAGCAGATCCCCGGAGAGTCCTTCCACGTCGGCGATAAGGTCAAGGTCTATATCTCCGAGGTGCGCAGCGAAACCTACGGACCGCTCGTTACCCTCTCCCGCGTGCATCCCGGTCTTGTACGACGGCTTTTTGAACTCGAAATCCCCGAAATCCAGGATGGTACCGTCCTCATCCACAGCATCGCGCGGGAGGCCGGGTCCCGGACCAAAATCGCCGTCTATTCCCGCGATGAAAATGTAGATGCCGTCGGCGCCTGCATCGGAAACCGCGGCCTCCGGATCGATGCCATCCTGCGCGAGCTCAGCGGTGAAAAAATCGACGTGATTCCCTACAGCGAGGACCCTGTGGCCTTTGTGAGCGCCGCATTGGCGCCGGCAAAGGTGCTCTCCGCCGAGGAAGACGGCGAGCGTACCTGCCGCGTGCGCGTTGCTCCCGATCAGCTCTCCCTCGCCATCGGAAAGGAAGGACAGAATGCGCGCCTGGCCGCGCGCCTGACCGGGTACAAAATCGATATCAAGGCATAATCTGCTGCGGGGGGCGCTTCCGCGCATGTCCCGCCCGACACGGAACGCCGGCACATTTCCATCCCCGCCCGTTTTTCCGTGCCGCACACCCATAGAGAAACACCGAGGAGGAGATCTGTATGGCAGAAAAACCTGCAAGGAAGATTCCCGAACGGCGCTGCACCGGATGCGGCGGACATTTCCCGAAAAATACACTCGTCCGCATCGTGCGTTCCCCCGATGGAAATATTGCGCTGGATCCCACCGGCCGTGCCGCCGGACGCGGCGCGTATCTCTGCCGTTCCGCTGCCTGCCTCAAAAAGGCGCGGAAAAGCGGGCGCCTCGCCCAGAATCTTGATACGCCCATTCCTGATGTCCTCTATGAACGGCTGGAAGGAGAATTGCGTGACAGCAAACCTTGAATTTTCTCCCGCCCTGCGCCGGCTCGCGGGTTTCCTCGGGCTTTGCCGTAAGGCCGGCTGCCTCATCTGCGGAACGCCCCAGATCTGCACCGGGCTGGCAAAAAGCAAAAAGCCGGCACTGATTCTGCTTTCCGATCACGCCTCCGGCGGAACACGGAAAAAGCTCATTCTCAAATCCCGCTATTACGGCGTCCCGCTTTGCTCTGTTCCGATCGACCCATCCGCGCTTGCACATGCCGTGGGCAAAACCGGCGCCATCGCCGCCGTTGCCGTCACCGATCCGAAAATGGCAGAGGCCATCGGGCAACGCGCCGCGGAAGCGGCTGCCGCGGTCCTTTCCAACAGCCGAAGCTCCGCGTCTGCCACGAAAAAACCGCACCGACCCCGCCACGCCAACGGCGACGAAGCGCAACCACCGGAGGCGCCGACCGCAACAGATAAGAATGACCACGCCGGGCGCACACCCGGAAAACCCAACCCCGGCGAAAACCCGTCCCATGCAGCAACACAGAACCCCGGCTCCGCCGGCAGCACCCGTATTTCGACAGGAAAGGAACCTTCCGTGCGGGAAGGTAAGGAATCGTACCTATGACACATAAAATCAGCCAGATTTCCAAAGATTTCAATATGAAGACCAAGGATGTACTGGATCTGCTGAAAGAATGCGGCCTGGACAAAAAAAGCGGCGGTGTACTGGAAAGCGAAGAACTGGATCGCTTTCTTGCCCGTCTGACCGAGGCCAATCAGTTGGAAAACCTGGAGGAATACCTGTCCGGTGAAGCACGGATCATCCTGGCGAAGGAAAAGCCTGCACCGCGCGCAGCTGCGGCGCCGGCCGATTTCACCGCAGAAAAGAAAGCCACACCGGCAGAATCGTCCGTGACAGAAAAAGTGACCGCAGAGGCAAAGGCCGCTCCGGTAGCAAAAGCTGCTCCGGAGGCAAAGGCAGCCGCGGTGCCGGGCGCCACCGCGGCCGGGGAAAAGAAAGCGGCAACTTCCGGGTCGGTCTCCGCACAGCCGGCCCGAAGCCGTGAAGAAAAAACTCCGGACCGTCCGGTTGCCGCTCCATCGCGGCCACAGCCCGGTTCCACACCGGCAGAAGCGGCTTCTGACGCGCAGGGCACCGCAGCCGGTACATCCGAACGGAACCGGCCGGCGCCGCACAGCGCCCCCACTACGCAGGCTCCGACGTCTGGAGCAGGCGGCACAGCCGCCGGCACGCAGACCGTTGCACCACGTCCGCAGGCCGGCGCGACACGCCCCGGCAATGCGCCCGCAGGCACTCCGGATCGGAATCGTCCCATGCAGAACACTCCGGCGTCCGGTGTGCGCCCCGGTCCGATACCGACGCGGCCGCAACAGAGCTTTTCCGACCGGAATCGTACGGCGCCGGGCAGCGCCGCTGCGGGTGCGCGGGCTCAATCCGGCGCCGGACAGGGCGGGACGCTGTTCGCTGACCGCAACCGCCCGGCACAAAATACCGCTGCTCAGGCCACACGCCCTGCCGCCAATACGGCTCAGTCGACCTCTACGCCGGCGCTGGACCGCCTCCGTCGCGCCGAGGCCGCACGCACACAGGCTGCATCTTCCTCCCCTTCCGCTGCCAATACTCCCGCTCCCAAAAAAGAAGCGAAAGACAACAAGGATGCCCCCAAGAAAAAGCAGGCCTTCCGTACGCTGATCCCTACAGCAGCCCCGGCGGCCGATGGGAGCGGCGAAGTGGTAATTGCGCAGAAACCCAAGACCCGTGTGGTCGATACGCGCGCCGCCAATGTGGATCTGTCCAAATATGACGACCGGCTCAACAACTTTGTGCCCGGTGCGGCCGATCTGCGCGGCGAGCGCCAGAAGCTGAAAAAGCAGGATAACCGCAATGCCTACGGAAAAGGTGCCCGCAACCGCGACCGCATCGCCCAGGAGCGCCTGCGCCGGCAGGCGGAAATGGCCGCGAAAAAGAAACAGCTGGAAATCACCGTGCCCGAAACCATTACGGTTGCAGAACTGGCCTCCCGTATGAAAAAAACCGCCGGTGAGGTCATCAAAAAACTGATGATGTCCGGCACCATGGCCACCCTGAATCAGGAAATCGATTACGATACCGCCTTTCTGATTGCGGATGAGTTCGGCATCAAGGTTTCCAAGGAGGTCGTGGTCACCATTGAGGAGCGCCTCTTTGATGAGACCGAGGACGATGCCGGCTCGCTCGTTGAGCGTGCTCCCGTCGTCTGCGTGATGGGCCATGTCGACCACGGCAAGACCTCCCTTTTGGATACCATCCGACACACGCATGTTACGCAGGGCGAAGCCGGCGGTATTACACAAGCCATCGGTGCCTATCGCGTTACCGTACAGGGCAAGCCCATTACCTTCATCGATACACCCGGTCACGAAGCCTTTACCGCTATGCGTGCACGCGGCGCACAGGCAACCGATATTGCCATCCTCGTCGTCGCTGCCGATGACGGCATCATGCCGCAGACCGTGGAGGCCATCAACCATGCCAAAGCGGCCGGGATCGATATCATTGTCGCCATTAATAAAATGGATAAACCCCAAGCCAATCCTGACAACGTAATCAGTGCACTCACGCAGTACGACCTGGTTCCGGAAGAGTGGGGCGGCGACGTCATCTGCGTTCCCGTGTCCGCGCTGACCGGCATGGGCATCGACAAGCTGCTGGAAAGTGTGCTTCTTGTCGCCGAAATCAAGGAACTCAAAGCCAATCCCAACCGCCGCGCCAAGGGCGTCGTTCTCGAATCCAAGCTCGACCGCGGCCGTGGTCCGGTCGCTACCGTTCTCGTCCAGAACGGTACCCTCCACTCCGGTGATATCGTGATTGCGGGCACTGCCGTCGGACGCGTGCGCGCTATGACCGACGATCAGGGACGCAGCATCCGCGAAGCCGGACCCAGTGTCCCCGTCGAAATCATCGGTCTTTCCGAGATCCCCAATGCGGGGGATGAATTCAATGCCGTGGAAGACGAAAAAATGGCGCGCTCCCTCGCTGAACAGCGCCGCGAATCCGCAAGGCAGGAGGAATTCCGCTCCAATGCGCGCGTCAACCTTGACGATCTGTTCGCTCAGATCCGTGACGGCGTCAAGGATCTCAACATCATCGTAAAAGCCGATGTCGACGGTTCCGCAGAGGCGGTCCGCGCTTCCCTGCTCAAGCTCTCCTGCGACGAGGTCCGCGTCAATGTCATTCACAAAGCGGTCGGCGGCATCACCGAAAGCGATGTCATGCTTGCCGCCGCCTCCAATGCCCTGATTATCGGCTTCAATGTCCGACCGGACAAGAGCGCGCTCGACAGTGCCGAACGCAACGGCGTAGATATCCGCACCTACCGCGTGATCTATGAGTGCATCGAGGAGATTGAGGCGGCTATGAAAGGAATGCTCGCCCCCACCTTCCGCGAGGTCCTGCTCGGGCATGCCGAGGTGCGCCAGACCATCCATGTCCCCGGCGTCGGCACCATCGCCGGCTCCTATATCACCGACGGTAAAATCCAGCGCAATGCGCAGATCCGGGTTGTACGCGACGGCATCACCGTCTTTGAAGACCGGATTTCCTCCCTCAAACGCTTCAAGGACGATGTCCGCGAGGTCGCTCAGGGCTATGAATGCGGCGTCGGTCTGGAAAAATTCAACGATATCAAGGAAGGGGACGTCCTCGAGGCCTTTGTCATGGAGGAAATCGCACGCTGAGGCACTTCGTATGACTGTATAAGGAGAGAACATGGAAAAAATTGCAATTCTTGACTGTGGCGGTCAGTATACCAAGGTCATTGACCGTAAGGTGCGCGAGGCCGGCGTCTATACCGATATCTTCCCCATGGGCGTTGCAGCGGAGCGTCTGCGCGAATACCGCGGCGTGATCCTCTCCGGCGGCCCCTCCAGCGTATGGGAGGACGGCGCGCCCGCTTACGACGGAGACATCTTTGCTCTTGGCATTCCTGTCCTCGGAATCTGCTATGGCATGCAGATGATCGTCAACCATTTCGGCGGAGAGGTCCTCCCTCACTATAAAACCGAATACGGCCAGATCGAGATCGATATCGACACCTCCTGTCCCCTTTTTACCGGTCTTGCCCCGCGTGAGAAGGTGCTTATGAGCCACGGCGATGCCGTCAGCCGCCTGCCCGATGGATTCCGGCAGGTCGCCGTCACCGGCGGAGTCTGCGCCGGCGTCTGGGATGCGGAACGCCGCATTGCGGGACTGCAGTTCCATCCGGAGGTCGATCCCACCGAGCATGGCGTGCAGATGCTTGTCAATTTCCTGCGCGGCATCTGCGGCCTTACCGAGACCTATGCGCTTGAAGATCGCATTGATCGCTCTGTGCGTATGATCCGCAAACGCGTCGGCGAAAACGGAAAGGTCGTTGTCCTGGTCAGCGGCGGCGTGGATTCCGCCGTCACCGCGGCACTGCTCGTCCGCGCACTCCGCCCCGATCAGGTGTATGCCATTCATATCGATCACGGTATGATGCGGAAAAACGAATCCGATCTTATCTGCGCAAACCTGGCAAAGCTTGGTCTGACGCAGATGCGCCGGATCGATGCGGAAGACGCCTTTTTCCATACGCCGCTCGTCATTGACGGCGAAACCTATGCGCCGCTGTGCGAAACCTGTGAGCCGGAGCGCAAGCGCGCCATCATCGGGCATATGTTCTTTGTGATCACCGAACAGGCCGCACGCGATTTGCAGCTGGACTTCCATACCGCCTTTCTCGGGCAGGGCACGCTCCGTCCCGATCTGATCGAGAGCGGGAACCCGGATGTCAGCGGCTATGCCAAAAAAATCAAGACGCATCACAACGATGTCGGTGTCATCCGCCGACTGCGGGACAGCGGGCATGTCATAGAAACCAATTGGGACTGGCACAAGGACGAGGTGCGGCAGGTGGCGCGCATGCTCGGACTGGACGAAGAAATTGCATCGCGCCAGCCCTTCCCGGGGCCGGGACTCGGTGTCCGCATTCTTTGTACCGACGGCGGTATGCGCGCCGACCCCGAAAAGGCTACGCGGCTGCAGGCCTTCCTCTCCGAGCAGGAGCGGCAGTTCCACGCCGTGCTGGCGCCGGTACGCTCGGTCGGGGTACAGGGAGACCATCGCTCCTACCGTTCTCTGGCGGTCTTAGAGGGCGGCGCCCTTACCGACGACCTGACTGCTGTCAGCGCCTTTGCACGGGAAATCCCCAACCGCCTTGACTTCATCAACCGCACCGCCTATCTGATCGACCGCGACAGGATCGGCGGTGAGCTGCGCAGTGTGCATTGCCGCATCTGTCATCAGACGGCGGAGCTGCTCCGCGAGCTCGACAGCATTGTCACGGAGGAATTGCTTCGTCCCATGGAGGACGGCAGGAAAAACCGGATTGCCCAGTGCTTTGCGGTTCTTCTGCCCGCATCCGTTGACGGAGAGCGCTATTCGGTCGCGGTCCGCGCCGTGGTCACCTCGGATTTCATGACCGCCATGGCTGCCATGCCCGGACGGGATTTCCCGGCCGATGCGCTGGCCGCCGTAGTGCGGCGCATCCGCGATTCAGCCCTCTCTTCCCGCATCGATATGATCCTGTACGATGTGACCGGCAAGCCCCCGGCTACCGTAGAGTGGGAATAATTGTTCTCCCCCCATCCATACGGCTATCAGGTTATTCACCGCCTCGATACCACGCTTTGTATCCTTACTAAGATCATACCATCATGCAGAAAGCCGTCAAATTTTCAAAAAATCTGACGATTCTTTGTTCGTATCCGCAAAATATTGTACTATCGCCCCTGCTTCCAGGCAACTTCCATGCCGAAGTGACATGCAGCCATTCTGCATCCTGTTTCCCCCGATGCGGAAACTGTCGAAATAAAAAACAATGACACTCCAGGTCTGGAAAGCAATGCGGACAGGATGGAAAAAACAGCATTCGGAATACATCGGCAACGTAAATGACCTTCCTGCTCCTTTTGCTTACGTGGCAGATATTTTATGGATCTCACCGTATTTCATTTTCTAAAATCCTATGCACCTTTCTCACCGGAAAAATGCTAATATCCCTGCTGAATTGACCTGATAAAGAAACGCGGAGGGAGAAAGTAATTATGTCACAGTTTGAGCACATACATTTTCACGGCGAATTCAGAGATTATCAACGACGCGTTCTAAATCATGCCGATCGGTATCTTGCGGACGGGAAAATCAACATCATTGCTGCTCCCGGCAGTGGCAAGACCGTGCTCGGTCTGGAACTGATTCGTAGCATCGGCGCACCTTGTCTGATCTTTTCTCCTACGACCGCCATCCGCGAACAGTGGGGAGAGCGGTTCCGCGATCTCTTCTTAGACAATCCAAACGATTTTGCCCGTTTATTCTCCACCGATCTGCGGGACTGCAAACTGCTCACTTCCATTACCTATCAGGCACTGTTCACCGCAATGGAAAAGACAGACCTATCCGATGATGGTGATGACAGCTATACCGATGTGGATATTGTCCGTGAAATGCAGGAAAACCATATCGGGACGATCTGCTTGGACGAAGCCCATCACCTGAAAAACGAGTGGCAGAAAGCGCTGGAAGAGCTGATCACCATAGTCGGGAACACTGTAAAGATCATTGCCCTCACAGATACCCCACCATACGCTTCCGAGGGAAACGAGTGGAACCGGTATCTCGCCAAGTGCGGCGAAGTGGATGAGGACATATTTGTGCCGGAAAAAAAAAAAAAAAATACCCTTTGCC
>CALWTT010000061.1 GCA_944384545.1 uncultured Clostridia bacterium
CGTTTGCCTCGTCCGGCGTCACTCCGGTCATCGCAAAGCTGTCCGGTGAGAGCGTGGCGCCCGCGCCTTCCAGCGCTTCTCCGTTCCCGTATACGGTTCCTTCCGGATCCGGCGGAAGCACGGTTCCGCCCCCTCCGGTCGTTGTGCTGCTGCCTCCCGGCGGCGGGGTTTCTCCGCCCGGGCAGCCGTACAGCATCACGCTCAGCACGCAGGCCAGCACCAGACATAACAGTTTGCTCCATGTGTTCTTTCGCATTCGTTTGGCTCCTTAAGTTTTTATGGATTCTTACATAAAGATAAAGAAGATACAGATATTATAGCATTTTTGAACTGCAAAATCAAGGCGCCTGCTATGGCTTTCCCCCTGTACAGCTTTCCAAAAATACCGTGAGATTTTTGTGCGGATTCTACAAAAAGCGGCAGTTGCACCCGCTTTTTCCAATTTCCGGCGATTTTCTTCTGCCCGGCGAAAAGAGAAAGTATGCACGGCATTCGGAACACACGGATTCACCGGGAAATCCATAGCAGGCGACAAGAAAATTCGACGCCTCTTTTTCCGGAACACACGGGGCTGTTAAGAGGTTGTTGTACAGTGCAGAAGAGTTGCGCCGGGCGCACAAAAAGGACACAGCGGAAACTGTGGCCTTTTTGTGCATCTATCCCCCTGTCCGGGCGAAAAAGGCTCCGGTCTCTGTCCGGTTCCTCAATCCGCACGGCAGGCGAACAGGCAGCCGTACGGAGGCAACTCCACGCGCTCGCCTGCCTCGTACCGGTGACCGTCAAACACGTCGGTCGCCGCAAAAGGCAGGACCGTGTACCCCGGTTCCTTACCGTCTATCTCAATGGCGGTGAACAGCGTTCCCGCCGGACCGGTCAGCAGGCTGTTCTCCACATTGCCGCTGCCCTCCGTGATCGGCTCGATTCCGCACGATGCGGCAAGCATCCGGATGAAATGCGCGTATCCTTCCGCATCCAGCTGGGCTCCCAGCAGAATGATCCGTCCTTTTCCCCGCACGGTTTCGGTGATGGCGGCATACCCCGGCAGATAATCGTCTCCGCCCGCTACATATTCGCCCAGCACACGCACACCTTCGCCCGGCTCATAGGCATCGTAATGCAGAGGATCCGTGTGGGCGACATAGCCGTCTGAAAGACGGATGTCGGTGCATTTGCCCGCCGGCAGGTCGCCTGCATACCAGGAGCTCGGCACCGGAGCCGGTGCATAGAAGGCGCGCCGCACCCCCGTCCAGTCTTCCAGATGTCCGAACGGCGCGTTCCGGTATTTGGCAAGATCCTTCGTGAAAATATCGCTCAGCGGTCCGACCACCCAGGTGCCTCCCGCTTCTACCCAGGGAAGGATCCGGTCCAGGAAGTCCCCTTCCTCCAGCGTATACTGCTGCTGCGTGATCAGCAAACGGTAGGGCGTCAGATCCGCATACGGAGAAATCACATCCGGACGGTAGTGCATCCGGTTGATCCTTCCGTATACATTGTGACTCATCGCATAGCGATAGTCGCTCGGCGTGCCCGGCGTCGTCATCGGGGCATAGTCGGCTATGTACTGCGGAAGGTGGCCGAACGAAATGGCCAGGCCGCTCTTCACCACCTGCGCGCCGGTAAGATACGGACGCAACGTATCCAGATCGCGCGAAATGCCCCGCACCTCCTCTGCCATCTGCAACGGACGGCCCCAGGCATCGATGACCGATCCGTGCGCCATCTCATGCCCGCCCCAGTGCGAGCGGAACAGCCAGTACAGGGTCGCCTCCCCGCCCATCGCAAACGGTGCCAGAGTGTTTGCACGGCAAAAGCCCTTCTTCCGCGGACCCATCGGCTGATTCCCCCCGTTCCAGCACGCCGATGTCTCGGTCACCCAGAACGGACGATCCTTCAATGTCCGCAGATAGTCATAGAACATCGCGCTGAACGCCGGCCCGGAATAGTGGTTGTACTGCACCACATCCAGTACACGGTTGTTCCCCGCCAGATCCAGCTGCTGCGTCGGCATCATATCGGTGCCGATCGGTGCATCGGTCAGCCGGTGCAGAATCTGCGCCTGCTGTGCACAGAAATCCTCATATACTTCATTTTTGTAGGCCGCCCATGCAAGACGGTGCGCCGCGCACAGCCCTACATTTCCGTTCGGCATATCCACCTCTTCAAAGCTGCCGAACTGCATGCTCCAGGTATAATGGCCCCATGCATCGTTCAGCGCATCGATGCTCCCATAGCGCCGCCGCAGATAGGCGTGCCATTCCCGCTCACAGTCCGGACAGGTACAGCCGATCCCCAGCGGCATGACCGTCAGCTCATTGTCAATCTGCCAGCCGATGATGTTCTCATCCTTCCCGAATTCCCGCCCCATTGCCTCCGCAATCCGTGCGCAGAAATCCCGGAATCTCGGATTGGTCGGGCAGGAAAGACGCCGGCTCCCGTGTGTTGCCCGCTTGTCACCCGCTGTCATCAGCACCTCAGGATATTTGTGCTCCATCCAGGAGGGCGGTGTCGCGGAAGGCGTGCACATGATCACCGATATGCCGCGCTCCCTGCATTTGTCCACCACCTCGCGGAAGAGCGAAAAATCATATTCCCCCTCCCGCGGTTCCATCACCGACCACGCAAATTCCGCTATGCGGACCGTGTTCAGTCCGTTTTCGAGCAGATGCGTCAGATCTTCGTCTATCTGCTCGCGTGGCCAGGACTCCGGATAATATGCCGTTCCGAAATACGGCGGTTTGAAATCGTACATGGTATGTTCCTCCCTTTCTTTTTTCCTTTCCGGTTTCGTTTCTTGCGGTTTGCGTTTATCCCGCTCTTTGCTTTGCGCTGTGCTTCTGTTCCTCCCGCTCCCGGTACCGACCGGGGGTTCCTGTGCTTCCGTCGCTTGCTGCTTTTCTGTTGTTTTCCTTTATTATACCGGATCCGGCCTACTTCTGTCAATGACAGGTTTTTGCGGGCAATAACAGATTCTTGCGCCCCTCTTCCGACGTCCGCCTGCTCTTTCCCAGGGTGCAACGCCTGTCGGCGGGACGGGACCTGACAATGCCCCGGCACCCGACGAAGAAGGGCACCTGCATGTCGATCGGAGCAGATCCGGCTTTCAGAACGTACGCCCCGCCACGTAGCGCGCAGGCCACGGAAAATTCTCCGGGAAAAACAGGGGGTGTGCTGCTTTCGCGACGCACGCCCCCTTTCATTCCGGACACAAATTCCCCGTCCCCAGGCAGTTCTGCCGGTCGCTTCTCACCGCCGGCACCGATCCTGTAACGATCCCGGCTCAGTCCGCCCGTACCACATCCGGCTGCAACGTGCAGTTCCGGTTGTTCCGTACGATGACCTCGGTCCTTTTGCCCGGTGCCGACAGGATCCGGTTCCCCGTAAATACGAAGGTCTCGACATTGTCCATCAGCGCTGCACATTCCTGATACATACGGAATTCATTGTCCTCCACACGGATGCAATGATGGAAATACCGGTCGGGAAGCACCGCACGCCGGGGCTGACATTCGATCACACCGCGACCCCAGCCGCCGTGCTTGCAGCGGTCAAAGGTGCAGCGGCGGATCGTGACATCCCCCGTCCCGCCCGACTCAAACCAATAATCCCCGTCGGATTCGAATTTCACAGCCGTTCCGCTCGTATGGAAGTAGCAGTCCTCGATCACCGTCCGGCCACGGTTGGCAATCAGCATTCCGCGCGCACGGTTGTTCCGCACGATGTTGTTGCGGAACAGCAGATCCGCCTCCTGCGTGATATTTTCGATATCGTCCCCTACCGCGATCTCTTCCACCGATTCCTCAAAGGTCAGGCGGATAATTTCATTGTTCAGATATTCTACCGTGCGCACGGTCAGGGTAGCATAGGGAATCAGCGGTGCCGGCTCCAGGGCCTGCACACGGTCGCCGGGACGGTATATACGGATGCCGGTTGCCTCCTCGTGCATCTGCCGCACAAACAGCTCCTTCTCGCCCTTTCCTACAATGCGCGTGTACATTCCGTGTATGTTCAGTGCGTCATCCAGCTGACCCTCAAAGGTACAGTTCTCTACGGTGATCCGCCCCGAGCAGTTCACAAAATGCGTCGCATCCGCGTCCGAGGTGTGCATCCGCCCCTCCTCCCGCAGGGTGCTGAACCGATCCAGATGGATATCGCCGCACATCTGCGCGATAAAGCCCATGCCGTAACAGGCGTTGACCGTGATGTTCTCTGCCGTTATGCCCGTCGATTCCTCGCAGAACATACCCGCGCCCAACCGACGCGCCGCCGAGATCACCAGGATATTCCCGATCGGCGGCTTGCGCCTGACTCCGTGCGCCAGCATGCGCCCGTCCGGCAGATCCTCGTATGTCACCGCTTCCGCTCCTACGTCAAAGGTATTGTCTGCCGTCCCCGCTGCAATCTCGCCGCCCTCGCCCGTAAATTCCACATTCGTGCTCACCGGCACCAGCGTCTGCTCCAGATATTGCGCGTACAGACGCCCCTGCTTCAGAACAAACGCTTCCCGTCCGTTCACCGGCTGCAGCTCCACCGTATCGTCGCTCCCGTGCCCCGTCACCCGCGCCTCCAGCATCATGGTGCTGCTGTTCCGCAGGGTCAGGTTCCGGATCCGGATGTTCCGCGAACGCAATACCGCGATCGGCGTGATCACGCCGTGACAGACCAGCGTCGAGCCCCCAAAGTCTATCTCAAAATCCGACATGTCCTCGATCAGCGCCGCGATCCGCTTCGGTCCGTTGAAACCGTGGTTGGATATGCACAGATAGCGCTCCGAGCAGTAGTCCGGACGGATGTCATACACGCCCTTCGGTACTGTCAGCCGTGTCGCTCCGGCTTCCTTTGCCGCTGCAATCGCCCGGCGCAGCGTGTACGCTGCATCCCCGTTCACGTCGTACTCCGTAAAATTCAGAACCTTTTCCATTTTCCGTTCCTTTCTTTCCTGCTTATTTTATGCATTTCTGTATGTTGTCTTCCTCCGCAGAAGCCCCTGCATACGCCCTGCCGTTCTGCGCGCACGCAGCCGGGACTTCCTCCCCCGTTCCCTACGGGGCAAAGGGTCAGCTCCGCAATCGGCAGGTAAACGGCGCAAGCGGCAATCCCGTCTCCCGGCAGACCAGCGTTGCACGGCTGTAATTGGCGAGTACATACCCGATCCCGGTCACCTGCTCCGCATCCGGCGGCAGCGAAAGCACTACATCGCCCTCCTGCAGATGCGCCGGGGCCGGAATCCGCTTCCCGTCCGCAAGGCGGTAGAAAAAGTCGCCGGCCTCCAAAGCTCCGTCACACAGGCCGAGCGGGTGGTCAAAACGAAGCGTGAATCCCTTCTCCTCCCGCACCGCACTCAAAAGCTTCGGGCCCTCCCACGGGGTCGGGATCCCATACGTACGGTCCAGTGCCGCCGCAGCAAGACGTTCGCCCATTTCCCATTTCCGGGCCGGGTGGATATTGTCCGGTTCTCCCAGGTCCACCGACACCGTCATGTATGCGTTTTCGTCCTCCTCCGCAAACCGTTCCTGCGCCTCGCGTACACGGCACCAGTTCTCTCCGCTGCCCGCACCTCCGTCGTATGTCGAAATCTGTACCAGATAAAACGGCAGCTCCGGATTCCGGAACGCCTCCCGCCAGTCCGCCGCAAGCGCATGCAGCAGGCGCAGATACCAGTCCCGACTGTCCTCGTCTGCGCGCCGTGCGTTGCTCTCCCCCTGATGCCAGAGAACGCCGCGGATCGCATACGGCGTAATCCGCCCCACCATCTCCCGACGCAGGATCGACGGGGCATTCGGATGGTACGGCCCCTCCGACGGCCACACGGTCGGATTCGGCGTGCGCAGAAACACATCCGCTCCGTTCCGTGCCGCCTCCGCTGCCGTGTCCCCACGCTCCGCTATGTACGCGCCCAGCTCCTCCTGTACCGCCTGCTCATGTGCCAGATACGACGCCATGTCCTGCCCCGCCAGCCGACGGTTCCATTCTTCCCCGAACCGGCGTGTCAGCGGGTCGAGCGATAGATATTTCTCGGAAATCCAGGTTTCTATCACCGTACCGCCCCAGTTGCAGCTGATGATCCCTACCGGCACGTGCAGGCGCTGCCGGAGCCGGCGGCCGAACGCATACGCAATCGCCGAAAAATGCAATGCGCTCTCTGCCGTGCACACCGTCCACGGCGTATCCACCGCGCGCAGACCTTCAAAATGCCATCCCCAACGCTCCACGCCCGGCTGCGTCCGGCGCGGCACCGTAAAAAAGCGCAGATCCTCATCCTCCGTCAGCACCGACGGGTCGTATCGGGTGCAGAACAGCGGGTGTTCCATGTTCGACTGTCCTCCGGCCACCCATACCTCGCCGACCGCCACATCGTTACAGGTACAGGTCTCCTCGCCCGCGCAAAATACCAGTTTCCCGCGCACACCCGCCTGCACCGGTGGCAGTACCCCAAAAAATTTGCCGTCCGCCACCTCCGCCGTCACGCTGTTGCCCGCATAACTGATCACAAGACGCTCCGTATCGCATTCTCCCCATACCGGGATCGGCATCCGCTGCTGCAATACCGCACGGTCTGTAAAAATATCTGCCGGTCTGATCATATCTCTTTCTCCTTGATTCTCTTTATATATTCACCTTGTATTTTTTGCCTGTGTCCGCCTTGCCGGGGCAGGAGTTTCTCCCGCCTTTCCCTTCTGCTCCGCTGCGCCACGGCCTTGGTTCTCATTCCTCATGCAGCACATAGCCCGCACGGTCCAGCCAGACCAGCACATGCGAGGCAAAGCCATGATTGCAGCTCGCCGTCGGCGTCATATTCTCCCACAGCGTTCCGGTCTTCTCCGCCATCGGCAGGAAAAAGCCCCGGATATCCTCCAGCATGCGTTCGGTTTCCCCATAGCGCTGCAAAAGCTCCAGCCGCAGATAGTTCCCGATGAACGCATTGGCAGGCGCCACCTCCGGGTAGGCACCCGTCTCTGTGCGCACACTGCCGAATTCGTCCCGCAGGCGGACCCACAGTTCTGCATCCTGCTCCGGCGTTGCCACACCGCAGAAAAACGCATAGTACTGGCACGCCTCGGTACAGATTCCCGTGTTCTCCAATACCCCGTTCCGCCGCTGCATATTGTCGGCATAAAACCCGCTGCCGGTCCGCGACAGAGCCCGGATGCGCTCCCGCAGCTCCGATGCCTCCCGCATCAGATCCGCGTCCCCGTACAGACGTCCCAGTGCCTCCTTCATCGATGCATACAGCATATTCGTCGGAAAGTTCACATCCTGCACCAGCTCGTTCGCACGCGACCATTCGACAAACACCCATCCCGGCAACGATTCCAGCAGTCCGTCCGCATTCTCATAGCCGCGGAACCAGGAAAGCAGGCCGTACATTCTCTCCCGCGCCTGTCCGATCAGCTCCTCGTCGCCCGACCGCGCGCGGTATTCCTCCAGCTCCAGTACATACCACATCGCCCAGTTCGGAATGTACTGATTCCCGTCCCAGGTGTCCGCCGGATAACACATAGGCAGCATCCCCTTCGGCAGGTAGGTCTCCTCCCCGAACCGATCCGGCATCAGAAAGTTTTCCAGAAATGCCCGCTCCACACGCGAGCCCCCGGTCAGCACCTTCTCCACACGCGCCGTGAAAAAGCTGTCGCAAAGCCAGCCCGCCCTCTCCCGCGACGGACAGTCCATATAGATGTCCACCGCATTGGCCGCAAAGGTCTCCAGGGCCGCGTCGTAGATCTTCTGCATCCCCTCGTCCCCACCGCAATAGCGCGCACGGATCAGGCGGCTCGGATAGGCAATCTTGAACATCTTCATCCCGCGCACCGTCGCCTTTCCGTAACGCACCGCGATCCGCAGGGCACGCATGCAATAGGGCTCTGTCGTGTATATATGGTACTTTCCTGCCGCCATGCGGTAGTGCAGTACATTGCAGGTGGACATCCGGAAGGGATTCAGCGTCCCCTCTTCTCCGAAAAATTCGTCGAACAGCAGATACAGCTCGCACCCGGTTGCGCTCTCGACCGTAAAGTCCAGGATTCCCGCATAGTCCCGCCCGAGATCTATGTCCGCATACCCGTCCGGCGCAAGGTCCATGCTCTGGGCGCTCCGGCAGAAGAACGACGAGGTCCGCCGGAAGGTCATCCGGCTCACGTCACGGCAGACCTGTGACACCAGCTCTTCCTCCCGGAACCCGTCGCAGAAGCCCGGACGCAGATCCGGACGCCCCGCGCAGGCAATCGAGCGGTCGGTGTATACCGGACGGCTGTCATCGCAGCCCACTACCCCTTCGCCGATTTCCCCGATCGGCAGTATCACCGGATACTCCCCGTACGGCTGCGTCCGCACCAAAAAGGAACGGTCCCCCACATCCGACAAGCCGACCGTACGCCCCTCGCCTCCGTTTTCATATCCGAACGCTCCAGGCCCCAGCACATACTCTTCAATAAATGGGCGCTGATAGCTGTATCGCGGAACCAGACGCACGCGCTCCTCCACTGCATATGCCGTAAAGCCGCCGCTTCCGTCCGCCGCCGTGCAGGCAATCACACGGTCTCCGTCCGTCACCTCCGCGCACAGGAACGACGGCGCGCACACCCCGGCGAATCCCCGCGCGTAATAGCCCGCCACACGCACCGACAAAATCACACTCTCGCTTCCGCTGCAATACTTGGACAGCGCGATCTGGTCGACACGGTAATACCCCGCCCCGCTGCGCGCCGGTCCGTATGCCACAAACGAGCCGTTCACCGCCACCACATAGCTTGCACAGCCCGCAAGTGACAGCACCGGGCTCAGCAGACCGGGGGGCAGTACCGTGACAAAACTCAGGTGGGTATTCATCTGTTCGCTGCAACCCTCTTCCCAGACCGGGCGGGCCGCACGAAAATAAAAGGCCGGCGTTTTCATACTGCTATCCTTTCCGTTTCTTCGGCGCGCTTTGCGCCTGATTTTCATTTCGTGCTTTTCTTATTCGTCGTTTCTCATGCTGTCATGCTGTATTCTGCATTCTGCGGTTCCGCATCCTGGTATTTTTCCTCTCTTCTGTTCCCGCGACAGGGATGCGCCTCCGGAAACACCGCTTTTCTGTCAGATGCGGTCGGTTTGTGTCCGCACCGCCGGGCGCCTGCGGATTTTGCCGTCCCGGAACGAACGCAAGTTATCCCCATTATACCTATCTGCTGTCAAAATGTAAAGAGGGCAGGGGAAATTTTTCCATACAATCTTGTTCCGGCATACATTATATGATACAATAGTAACAAAAAACAGAACGGCACGCACGACGCGCCGTGCATAGGAGGGATTCGGTGCGGATCGGAATTGTCAGCGGCGCCAGCGCCGGGATGGGACGGGATTTTGCGCGTGCACTGGTCGGGCGGGGACCCGAAGAACTGTGGCTGCTCGGGCGCCGGGAGGAAAGACTTGCCGACCTTGCCGCAGAGCTGGCGCCCGCCGTCCGCACGAGAATTTTTCCGGGCGACCTCAATGAGCCGGCGCGGATCCGGGAAATACAGGACGCGCTGGCACAGAGCGGCGGGGCGGTCTGCTGGATCGTCGCTGCCGCAGGTGAGGGACGGATCGGCAGCTTTGCCTCCGGAGATCCCGACAGGTTCCGGCGCATGATCGATCTCAACTGCGGCGCCCTCACGGCCCTGATCTCGGTGGCGCTGCCCTATACCGAGACCGGCGCCCATATCCTCACCCTTGCCTCCGCCGCCGCCTTCCTCCCCCAGCCGGGATTTGCCGTCTATGCCGCGACCAAGGCCTATGTCCTCCATTTTTCACGCGCGCTCGGACGGGAGCTTGCCCCGCGCGGCATCCGCGTCACGGCGGTCTGCCCCGGCCCCGTGCGCACCGAGTTTACAGAACGGGCTGAGCAGGACGGAGAAAAAATGCCTGCACGGAAAAAGAAGTATGCAACAGAGAGCAACCATGTGGTGAAAATCGCTTTGCGGGCCGCAGAGCGGGGGCGTGCGGTCTGTACCCCCACCGTCGCCATGAAAGCAGCCCGCCTCGCCGCAAAATGTCTTCCACACGGGTTCCTGATGCGCTTTTTCCCGACAAAAGAAGAAAAATAGGGGGCGTGTGTCCCGAAGGGTTCTGCGGATCCGGCACACGGCAACAGATGCTTCTGCAAAAACAACAAAGAAAAAATGCAGAAGCTGCAGCGGCTTTTCCCCGAAGCGCGCGGGCTTCCCCCAAAAGGGCAGGGACTTTCCACCCGTTTCCGGAGCGGAATTCCTGTGAAAAATGCCCGGCCACACAGGACAGATTGAACAAAAAATCCGTTGCATTTTCTACATGCCCTCCCGCCCCTCCGGCTTGACCGCCTGCCTGCTCTATGATACAATGTAAAAAAGGGGGCCGGCCCGGCGCCCTCTGCCACCCGGCAGGGTTCAAGGCAGTATCGGCCAGCCGGGCTTTCCCCGCTCTGCGTTCCCTCGGCATTTCCCTCTTCTCCCGGCCGCATATGCACCCGGATTCCGGGGCTCACACATCTCCGGTATCGGTGATCTGTAAGGAGTGTACATGTATTTCAGAGACGAAAAAATCTGGCATCGGCCCTTCCGTGAAATCTGGCCCATGCTCGTTCTTCTCCTCCTGGTCGTGTTCGGCGGCCTCTTTGCCCTTGGACATTATGCCTACCATAATTATCATGTCTGGGAGAATCATGTCGTTGCCGCCACCTGCACCGCGCCTGGCTATACCACACATACCTGCCGTATCTGCGGCATCAGCCATACCGATACCTATACCACCGCATCCCATACGTACAGCGCCTATATCACCATACGCGAGCCCGGTGAGGAAACCGTCGGCATCCGCGCCTCCTATTGCTCCGGCTGCGGCGATTGTCACCTATCCGAAATCCCGCCCACGCTTCTCCTTCCCTCGGTGCACCTGGACGGGAATATCGGATCCATGTCCTCGGATGTCGCCGTGCCCTTGCAGATGACCTACGATTCCTATCAGGTCTTCTTCACCGCGACCGCCGTCGCGCGCTGGCAGGGCTTTACGGCTGCCGGGTTCCCCAAGAAAAACTATAATATCAAGCTCTATACCGACGATACCCTCACCATCCATCAGCGGGAGGATCTCGGATTCGGAAACTGGGGGGCACAGTGGAAGTACACCATCAAGGCCAACTACATCGACCGCTCTCACGCGCGCAATATTGTCACCTGCCGACTCTGGGGACAGATGGTACGCACACGAGAGAATTCCAACCCCGACCTCCTCAACGCACCCAATGCAGGCGCCACCGACGGCTTCCTCATCCGGGTATGGCTCAACGGCGTCTATACCGGCATTTATACCATGAATATCCCCAAGGACAAATGGATGTTCGGCATGGATGAAGAAACGCATCCCTACTCTGCCATCATTACCTCCCAGATGCACAACAGTACCAACCGCTTCCAGGCCACCACCGACCTGTATACCACGCAGGACTGGGATGTGGAATACTGTTCTACCGGCGAGGATATTGCCTGGCTCAACGAAAGCTTCAACAATATGATCCGCTTTATCCGCGATACCTCCGGCAACGCGTTCCGCGAGGGAATTTCCGAGTATGTGGATGTGGAGGCCGCCATCGATTATACCATTATGTGCTTTGCCATGTACGGGCCCGACAACTGGGACAAAAACATGGTCCTGGTCACCTACGACGGGGTGCAGTGGATCCCCTGCCTCTATGACGCCGACTGCTCCTTCGGCCTCTACTGGGCCGGTACCTATTTCTACACACGCACCGAAATGGATCGATGCCTTCCCACCGTCGTCCGGGAGACCTCGATTTATACCAACAACTGGATGCTCTCCAAGATCGCCTATTATTTCTACGACGAATTTGTCGACCGGTACTGGGAGCTGCGCGACAGCGTCCTCAGTGAGGAAAACATGATTGCGGCCTTTGAAGAGTTTGAAAACAGCATTCCCTACCGCTTCTTTGAAGAAGATCTGCGGATCAATGCACTCCCCAATCCCATAGATCCTGCCAACGGCCTCGAAAACAATGCCGATCAGGCCGCCGCCTTTATTGAATGGCGCATGGCACGGCTGGATGAGGCAATGCGCAATCTGCGCCGCGCGTAGCATAAACAAAACACACGGGGCTCGGTTTTTCCGTACCCCGTGCGTTTTTTGTCTGGAAAAATACCACGGATAGTCTGCGCCGCAGCTTCCGCCAAATGCGTCTGCTGCATCGTTTCCTCCCCGCTGCGGATAGTGAAGAGGACGGATGCGTGTGTTCCGGAAGGTAAACAAAGCACAGAAAACCGGGCGAAAAGGCGCTGGCTCCGCGTCTCATCACAACCCCGCACGGCCTTCCTTTTGCGGAGCGCATCCGATTCCGCGTGTGCGGCCGGAAAACCCGCTCACAGCGTGACAAAGCCGAGCTTCCGCCGGACCTTGCCAAGCGTCCTCTGCGCCGCCGCGGAGGCCGAGGCCGCTCCTGTACGCATCACCTCTTCCAGATACCCCTTATCCTGCATCAGGCGCGCATACTCCTCACGCACCCCGGCAAGTCCGTCCGCGCAGGCCTCTCCCACCGCTGTCTTGAAGTCGCCGTAGCCGCGGCCCGAAAACTCACGCGTGATCTCCTCGTCGCTCTTACCGGTAAAACAGCTGTATATGGTCATCAGATTCCCGATTCCGTCTTTTCCCTCCCCACGGCAGACCTCGCAGCCTGAGTCGGTCACCGCACGACGGAATTTCCGCAGAATGTCGTCCTTGCTGTCCAGTATATAGACCACGGCATTCTGGTTGCTGTCGGATTTCGACATCTTCACGCCGGGATCCCCCAGCGACATGATCTTCATCGCGTTCTGCGGAATATACCCCTCCGGCACCACAAAGGTATCGCTGTACAGACCGTTGAACCGATTCGCAATATCCCGCGCAAGCTCCAGATGCTGCTTCTGATCTACACCCACCGGGACCAGCTCGGTTTGGTACAACAATATATCCGCCGCCATCAGTGTCGGATAGGTAAACAGACCGGCATTGATATTATCCGCGTTCTTCGCGCTCTTATCCTTGAACTGCGTCATGCGCGACAGCTCCCCGAACATGGTAAAGCAGTCCAGTATCCATCCAAGCTCCGCATGCGCCGCAACCTGCGACTGGACAAACAGCGTATTCTTTGCCGGATCCAGTCCCGCTGCCATATACAATGCCAGCGTCTCGTAGGTCCGCCGACGCAGATCCGCCGGAACCTGCCGCACCGTGATCGCATGCATGTCCACCACGCAGTAAAAACAACGGTATTCTTCCGAAAACGCTCCGAAATTCCGGATCGCGCCAAGATAGTTCCCGATTGTCAGATTCCCGGAGGGCTGTACGCCCGAAAACACCACTTTCTTTCCGTTCAGCATAGGTTTCCTTTTCTGCCCCTTTATTCTTTCTTCACCGCTATTATAGACCTCGCGTCCCGGTTTGTCAAGGGCACGTCTGCTCTCGCACACGGATGTCTTTTCCATGCCCTCTCTCCCTGTACGCTGCATCCCATTCTTTTACCACCGACTGCCATCTGCCGGGTTTTCCTTTTTTCCTCTTTACCGTTCTTTTTATACGATTCTTTAAAATTAAGGAAAATAGCAAAAATCTCTTGCCTTTTTTATATATTTGTGGTATCATATACGGTGGTAGTGCAGCGTCACTGCCTCCCTTGCATACAAAAATATTACATAAAAACGGAGGATTCCCAAAGATGGAAAGAAAAAAGATTTCCATGGACGGTAATACCGCTGCCGCGCACGTATCCTATGCGTTCACGGAAGTGGCAGCCATTTATCCGATCACCCCTTCCAGCCCTATGGCCGAGGTGACCGACAGCTGGTCCGCTGCGGACAAGAACCTGTTCGGCGAACCGGCCAGAAATATCTTCGGAGACACGGTCAAGGTCGTGGAAATGCAGTCCGAGGCCGGTGCCGCCGGCGCCGTCCACGGCTCGCTTGCCGCCGGTGCTCTCACCACCACCTACACCGCTTCGCAGGGCCTGCTCCTCATGATCCCCAATATGTATAAAATGGCCGGCGAACTCCTGCCCAGCGTGATTCATGTTTCGGCCCGCTGCGTCGCCTCCCATGCCCTCAACATCTTCGGCGATCACTCCGACGTCTATGCCTGCCGTCAGACCGGCTACGCCATGCTCGCCGAAACCAATGCCCAGGAAATCATGGATCTGGGCGCCGTTGCGCACCTTTCCGCCATCAAGGGACGCGTTCCTGTCCTCAATTTCTTCGACGGGTTCCGTACCTCCCATGAAATCCAGAAGATCGAAGCCTGGGACTATAAGGATCTTGCCGAAATGGTCGATATGGACGCCGTTGCCGCCTTCCGCGCACGCGCCATCAATCCGGAGCATCCGGTTCTCCGCGGTTCTGCAGAAAACGGCGATATCTTCTTCCAGCACCGCGAGGCCTGCAACCCCTATTATGACGCCTTCCCCGCCGTTGTCGAATCCTATATGAACATGGTCAACGAAAAACTCGGCACCGATTACGGCCCGTTCAACTACTACGGCGCCCCGGACGCCGACCGCGTGATCGTCGCGATGGGCTCGGTCTGCGACACCGCCGAGGAGGTCATTGACTACCTCAATGCAAACGGCGAAAAGGTCGGCCTTGTCAAGGTCCGTCTTTACCGTCCCTTTGTGGCCGAAAAGCTCAGCGAAGCCATCCCCGCGTCCGTCAGGAAAATCGCGGTTCTGGACCGTACCAAGGAGCCCGGCTCCCTCGGTGAACCGCTTTACCTCGATGTCGTCGCCGCCCTCGCGCGCACCGGTCGCGCCATTCCGGTCTTCGGCGGCCGCTACGGACTCGGCTCCAAGGACGTTCCGCCGTCCAGCATCTTTGCCGTCTATGAGAACCTCAAAAAGAAATCGCCGAAGCAGGGCTTTACGCTCGGCATTGTCGATGATCTGACCGGTCTTTCCCTTCCCGAAAAGGCGGCCCCCGATGTCACGCCTGCCGGCACCATCAGCTGCAAGTTCTGGGGACTTGGCGGTGACGGTACCGTCGGCGCCAACAAAAACTCCATCAAGATCATCGGCGACCATACCGATAAATACATTCAGGCCTATTTCCAGTATGACTCCAAAAAAACCGGCGGTGTCACCATCTCGCATCTCCGCTTCGGCGATCATAAGATCAAGTCCACCTATTACATCACCAAGGCCGATTTCGTTGCCTGCCATAATCCTTCTTATATGCTCAAGGGCTACAAGATCGTCAACGATGTCAAGCCGGGCGGTACCTTCCTCCTCAACTGCCAGTGGTCGGATGAGGAGCTGAATCAGCATCTTTCCGCCGAGACCAAGCGCTATCTTGCCGAAAACAAGATCCGCTTCTATACCGTCAACGCGATCGACAAGGCCATTGAAATCGGCATGGGCAAGCGCACCAACACCATCCTGCAATCTGCCTTCTTCGCCCTGGCCGGCATTCTCCCGATCGATCAGGCCGTCGACTATATGAAGTACATGGCCAAAAATTCCTACCTCAAGAAGGGCGAGGCCGTCGTAGAGCTCAACTACAAGGCCATCGACGCCGGCGTCAATGCACTCCATGAGGTCACCATTCCCGCCGACTGGGCCAATGCCAAGGACAGCACCGCACCCGAGTCCGTATCCGGGTCCCGTCCCGAGCTGGTCGCCTTCGTCAAGGACATCGTTCTTCCTGTCGCGAAGATGCAGGGCGATTCCCTCCCCGTTTCCGCCTTTGAAAAATATGTGGACGGCACCATGCCGCAGGGCGCTGCGGCGTATGAAAAACGCGGCGTAGCCGTCGAGGTTCCTACCTGGATCCCCGAAAACTGCATTCAGTGCAACAACTGCTCCTATGTCTGCCCGCACGCAACCATCCGCCCCTTCGCCATGACGGCCGAGGAAGCGGCTGCGGCACCTGCAGATACCAAGTTCGCTGCCAAGCCCGTAATCAAAACCGACTACAAGTTTACCGTCGCCATCAGCCCCCTCGACTGCATGGGCTGTACCCTCTGCGTCAAGGCCTGCCCGGTCAATGCCAAGGCCGCCAAGGACGGCACCGACAAGGTCGCCCTCAAAATGATGCCCCAGGAAAAGGAGGCTGCACAGCAGAAGGTCTTCAATTACTGTGTCGAAAAGGTCTCCGAAAAGCCCGAGCTCTTTGCTGAGACCGTCAAAGGCAGCCAGTTCAAGCAGCCTCTGCTCGAATTCTCCGGCTCCTGCGCCGGCTGTGCCGAGACCTCCTATGCACGTCTGATCACACAGCTGTTCGGCGAGAGAATGTACATCTCCAATGCGACCGGCTGTTCCTCCATCTGGGGCGGCTCCGCACCTGCTACCCCGTATACGGTCAACCGCGCATCCGGACACGGTCCTGCATGGGCCAACTCGCTCTTTGAGGACAACGCTGAGCACGGATTCGGTATGGCTGTCGGTCAGAAGGCCATCCGGGCGCGCCTGATCGGCTATGTGGAACAGCTCGCACAGAAGGTGGAGGATCCCGAAAAGAAGGCCGTCATCGATGCCTTCCTCTCCACAAAGGACGACGGTAAGAAGAATGCACCGGCTGCGCGTGCACTCATCCAAATGCTCGAAAACTGCAACTGCAATGAGGAGCTCCGCAACAAGATCCTCGCCGAAAAGGATTATCTGGCCAAGAAATCGGTCTGGATCTTCGGTGGGGACGGCTGGGCGTACGATATCGGCTTCGGCGGGCTGGATCATGTGATCGCCTCCGGAGAGGATGTCAATATCATGGTCTTTGATACCGAGGTGTACTCCAATACCGGCGGTCAGGCTTCCAAGGCCTCCAATATCGGGCAGGTCGCGCAGTTCGCCGCCGCAGGTAAGGGCATCGGAAAGAAGGATCTGGCAGCCATCGCCATGTCCTACGGCTATGTCTATGTGGCACAGATCGCCATGGGCGCGGATCCCGCTCAGACTCTCAAGGCACTCTCCGAGGCGGAAGCGTATCCCGGACCGTCTCTCGTCATCGGGTATGCGCCCTGCGAGATGCACGGTGTCAAGGGCGGTATGGCCAACTGCCAGATCGAAATGAAGCGTGCCGTCGAAGCCGGGTACTGGCAGATGTTCCGCTACAACCCTGCTCTGAAGGCGCAGGGCAAGAATCCCTTCATCCTGGACAGCAAGGCCCCGACCGGGGACTATCAGGCCTTCCTGACCAGCGAGGTCCGCTATGCACGCCTGGCACAGTCCTTCCCCGAAAGATCCAAGGAGCTCTTTGCCAAGTCGGAAGAAAACGCCAAGGAAAAATACGAAAGACTCGCAGAGCTCGCCAAATCCTGACCTTTTGACCCCTCCTGCGCCGCCATACGCGGCGGCGCAGCGTGGGATGCCCTGCGCATCCTTCGGATCTCTGTATACAATACAGCAAAATGAGCGGAACGCCGTACGGCGTCCCGCTCGTTTTATACATCTTTCTCCCCACTCCCGGGTCTTTTCCGGAGATCCGGCTCCGGTCATTCCTTTCCGTACACATGCGGATCCAGCACATAGATATCCGGTTCCAGACGGTAGCGCTCCGCATAGTCCAGTCCGTACCCTACAATGAATTCATCCGGGATCACAAACCCGCGATAATCTACCGCTACTTCTGTGCGGCGCCGGTCCGGCTTATCCAGCAGGGTGCAGATCCGCACCGATGCAGGATTCCGCGATTCCAGCAGGCGCTTGAGATAGGAAAGTGTCGTTCCGCTGTCGATAATGTCCTCCACAATCACCACATGCTGCCCCTCAATCGGACGGTCCAGATCCTTCATGATCCGCACCCGCCCCGAGGTCTGATCGCCGTTCCCATAGCTCGATACCGACATGAAATCCAGCTGCGCCGGAATATGCAGCTGCTGCAACAGATCCGTGAAAAAGAACACGCTCCCCTTCAGGATCCCCACAAACAGCGGGGTCTTGCCCGCATAGTCCCGATCGATCTCCGCCGCCAGTTCCGCGACACGTTTCCCGATCTCCTCCCGCCGCAGCAGCACTCTTGAAAAATCCGATTGCATTGTTCTGGCTCTCCTTCTCCCTGTGCTGCGTCCGCGCTTACAGGCCCAGCAGATTCACCGTTTCGTACAGAGATTCAATATCCGCACGACGCTTCGCACAGGTAGCCTGCATCTCCGCAATCTGATCTTTTGTGAAGCGATCCAGATCTCCCTCTTTGAGCTTGTTCTTATACATCCGGTCTAAGATCAGCGCGTATTCGATGTCGATGGCGCAGATTTCATTGTTGCAGTCGCAGATAACCTCATTCGACCGGCCCTTGAGCAGCTCGTCTACCGCAAATTCGCCCATCCGGCTGGCCAGAAGACGATCCCGCAGGCTCGGCGTTCCGCCCCGGATCACGTGGGCAAGTCGCGCAAAACGCGATTCCACACCCGTCTCTTCCTCAATCCGAGAGGTCAGACGCTCCGAAAAATCATGGCCCATGCCTTCCGATACCACCACGATGAAATTGCGCTTTCCGATCTCACGCGACTTCTTGATCTTCGCGACCAACGCTGCCTCATCAAAAGTGATCTCCGGCACGACCGCTGCCGTTGCGCCCACAGCGATTCCGGTCTGCAATGCGATGTCGCCCGCGTCGCGCCCCATCACCTCTACGACACTGCAACGCGCATGGGATTCGCTCGTGTCACGCAGACGGTCAATCATCTCGATCGCTGTATTCATCGCCGTATCAAAGCCGATGGTATAATCGGTTGCCGTAATATCGTTGTCAATGGTTCCCGGCAGACCGATGCAGGATACGCCACGCGCCGTCAGATCGGTCGCGCCACGGAAGGTCCCGTCTCCGCCGATCGCCACAATACCGTCGATGTTGTATGCACGGCAGGTCGCCATCGCTGCCTGCATCCCCTCCTCGGTTTTGAAGCGGGGCGAGCGTGCAGAATACAGAACCGTCCCTCCGTGGTTCACAATATTCGATACGTCCCGGATCCCGAAGGGCTTCACATTGCCTTCAATCAGACCCTCGTATCCCGAGTATATCCCCATGACTTCCACACCCCGTGCGATCGCTGTGCGTGTGATCGCGCGGATCGCAGCATTCATGCCCGGCGCATCCCCTCCCGAGGTCAGGATTCCGATTCTTCTGAATGTCTTCATTTTATTCCTCTCCTTTTTACGGTTCTTCGGTTATATATTCGCTCAGCAGGTCGTACATACAGGCAACGGCGAGACGACGGATCCCGGTGCGGGTCCCCGTCAGCATATAGCGGCGGCTGACGGTTCCCGTCCGACCGGTCACACCTACGCAGACACAGCCCACGGGAATTGCTTCGGTTCCCCCGCCGGGCCCCGCCAGTCCGGTGACCGACACCGCCAGATCGCTGCCGATCAGACGGCGCACACCCTCTGCCATTGCCTCGGCCACCGCCGTCGATACCACCGTATTCCGCTCTATGATCCATGCAGGCACCCCGAGCAGGCCGGTCTTCACCTCCGTGGCGTAGGATACCACCCCGCCCGAAAACACCTCGCTCGCACCCGCAATGTCCACGATGCTTTTGGCAAACCAGCCACCCGTACAGGACTCGGCACAGGAAAGCGTCCGTCCACGCGACCGCAGCAAGGCGACGGTTGCTCGCGCACGCGCAGCAATCCCTGCCTTTTTGTCTTTTCTTTCTTTTCCTTCGTTTTCTGGTCCTTCGTTTTCCCGGTTGTTCATGAAAGGCGCACCTCCCGCAGCCGGTCGGTCATCTCCCGCGCCGCTGCCGACATGGTCAGCCGACGCAGATATGCCACGCAGATTTTCCGCGGCGGAATCTCCTCCCGCATCGGAAGCCGCACCACACGCCCCGCCGCAATTGCCTCCGCTGCAAAATCCTCTACGATCGACGATACGCCGATCCCCCGCACCGCAAATTCCAGCAGAAGATCACTCGTCGCCAGCTCGATCGCCGGCTCGGGAAAGCCCGCGCCCAGCCACTCCGATACATACCGGCGCGTCGATGTGTGCCCTTCCAGCATGATCAGCGGATATTCCGCAAGATCGCGCTTGTCCACCTGCGTCCGGTGCGATATGCCGCATTCCTCACTCGCAATAAAGATATCCCGGATCTGCCGCACGGGGATCAGCTCCAGATCCTCCTCATCGTGCAGATCAAACGGCTCACTGACCACGCCGAAATCGATCTGACCCGCACGCAGGGCATTCAGCGTCTGCGGCGTCGGTGCGTTCGTCACCGAAAGCCGCACATCCGGGTAGCGCTGCCGGAATTCCGCAATGTAATCCAGCAGAAAAAAACGCAGCGTCATATCCGACGCGCCGATCCGCAAAAGACCTGCCCGCAGTCCGCTCAGCTCCCGCAGCTTTTCCTCGCCCGCTTCCACAAACGAAAACGCCTTCCGGATATAGTCGTACAGAACCTGCCCCTCCGGCGTCAGGCGAACCCCCCGGTTCGTACGGAAAAACAGGCGCACCTGTAAGGCCCGTTCCAGACCCGCAATCTCTGCGCTCACTGCCGGCTGCGTCACATACAGCCGTTTCGCCGCTTCCGAAATGCTGCTGCATTCCGCCACTGCCAGAAAACTTCCGTAATGCGATATGTTGTCTGTCATATACCAGGCTTCTCCGACCTTCTGACGCGTCTTTCCGACGTTTCTCCGTTCTTTTTCATTATACATCAACCCTCCTGCTTTTACAAGGGATATCCCGAAATTTTTCTTCCGTCTCTCCGTTCTCCCCACGCAGCATTCCACCGTTCCAAACGCCTGGTCTTCCCCTCGGTATGCTTCCCCTTCAAAACATACGGGCGCCCTTACATAAAATTCCGTTTTTTTCCGTCGGAACGCTTGACAAGCCGTTCCTTTCCTGTATATAATGGAATCAGTGCTGGATTCGTAACGGAAAGGAGGTGTATCCGTGATGGATTTCATTCGTAAATTGTGGCCTCTCCCCTTCAAGATCCGCAAAGGAGATATTGGCTCTTTCCTCATTCAGCTGATTATCTTTCTGCTCCTTACCGTACTCTTTGGCTGGCTCATCAGTCTGTTCGTCGGTATGGAAATCATCGGACCGGTCATCGCTCTGCTTTCCGGCCTGCTCAGCCTCTATACACTGGTCGGCGTGATCCTTTGCATATTGCGATTCTTTGCCATCATATGATACAAAGTCCTGCTTCCGCAGTTCCTGTTCCATGCATGCACGGATACTGTTGGTCGCAGCCATATAAGAAAGAGCGCCTGTCGCGCTCTTTTTTTGTGTCATGGCCCCCGGCGGTCATATCCCGAAAATACCCGTTCCCGTCCGCATGGCTCAGGAACGCCGCGCCTCCCATTCCGCACGGAAATAGGCCCGTGACCAGGCATGCCGACCCGCCGCATCGATCAGCTCAAGGCGGAAGTATTCTCCCCATCGCTCCGCACGGTATGGAAAAACCGCATCGGTCAGATTCTCTCCCGAAATCATGCGCAGATCCCGCCCCTCTGTGTGCATCAGGATCCGGCACACCGGCGTGCAGCACACGCCGATTCCTTCCTCACATACATAAATATCCCCGATTTCCGGACCCTCCGACACATACAACTCGCCGCTTCCGTAGCCCGCCATCAGGCCCTCATAACTCAGCTCATCCGCACGCAGCATAGTGAAATAGCCAAAGCTGTCCGCCTCCCCGTGCCGGTTGTGATTGTCATCCCCGCCCACCGGCAACACCCGTGTCCCGCGCCGCAGGAAGGCATCCAGTGCCGCCGCGCACGCGTCCCCGTGATAACGGCAGCCTGTATTCCCGATCTCTACCGCATGCAGGCCTTTCAGTTCCGTGTAGGTCCCCTCCGGAATCAGCGACCAGAACGGATGGTTCAGCGTCACATAAAAGCCCGCCTCGTTTGCCCGGCGGATCAGGTCGTTTACCCCCTCCACCGAATGCTCGTAGCGCAGCTGCTCGGCATACCGGATCTCTCCAAAATGGCTGCGGCAGTTGCCGGGGGTCATATTGTCCGGGTACACATACGGCTGCACATCGTTGTCTCCACGCCGGGACAGCAGGTTCAGATGGTACACCTTCTGATACGGGCCCGTATGTGTATACGGATCCTCTTTGACCGCCGTTTCGTATCCGTGCAGTGCGACAAAATCCCGGTCACACAGATCCCGGTGCGGAAGCATCACCTCGTGGTCCGTAAACGCCACCGCCGCATAGCCCGCGCGCTGATAGGCCGCTTTGATCTCCTCCGGACGCCATGCGCCGTCTGAAATGCTGCTGTGACAGTGCAGATTGCATTTGTAAAATTTTCCTCCGCTGCCAAAAAACGATCGTTTCATCCCTCTCTGCCTCCCCTCCTGCTTTTCTCCTTGTATTCTACCACATCCCACCTCCCGTGACAACCCCTTCCCTCGCGGATGTTTGCACTTTGCACTTCTTGACAAGTTCATATTTGGCCGCTATAATAAGTATATCATTTCACGCGCGCCCTGAAGCCGGGAAAGGATGGCTCTTCCGTGCTCCCTCTCTACCGCGATCTCAATCACTTCCTGCGCGAAAAATTCGGCGAAAAGGTCTGTAAAATCTGCGTGGATGCCGGGTTTTCCTGCCCCAACCGCGATGGACACATCGGGCGGGGCGGCTGTCTTTTCTGCGGGGAAAAGGGCGGGGGAGATTTCATTCCCGCGCCCGATGCGCCCATCCCCGAACAGATCCGGCGCGGCGCGATCCTTGCCGGACGGCGCGGGGTCCGCAGATTCGTCGCATACTTCCAGAGCTTCTCCAATACCTATGCCCCCATCCCCGTCCTTGCAGCGAAATACCGCGATGCTCTCCAAGACCCTCGTATCTGCGCACTCGCCGTCGCTACCCGACCCGACTGTATCGATGAAGCGGTCGCCGATCTGCTCGCCTCTTTTGCCCCACGCTGTTATGTCTGGGTCGAGCTTGGACTCCAGACCGCATCCGAGCATACCGCGCGGCAGATGCACATGGGCTATACAGAAAGGGATTTCGAGCGGGCCGTCCGTACACTCGCCTGCCGGGGGATCGATACCGTCGCCCACATTATGGTCGGACTCCCCGGCCAATCCCACGAGGAGGACCTCCATACACTCGCATTGGTCAACGCACTGCCGGTCACCGGCATCAAAATCCATGCTACGTATGTTTGCCGCGACAGTGGATTGGCCAAGCTCTATCTGAGTGGCCGCTATACACCGCTCACCCTGCATCGCTATGTCGATGCCGTCGTCGATCTGCTCTGCCACGCACGACCCGACCTGGTCATCCATCGCCTTACCGGCGATCCGCCACGCCACTCTCTTCTCGCTCCCGATTTCGTACGCAACAAAATCACCGTTCTCAATCTCATCCGCAAAACCATGCTGGATGCCGGCCTTGTGCAGGGCTGTCGAAGAAAGGATTCCCCATGAAACACAGATTCCGCACCTTCTTCAAAAACCTCATCCTCTTCTTCCTCAACCCACGCCTTCTGCTCTGCTTCGGTCTCGGGTGGATGATCACCAACGGTTGGAGCTATCTTTTCGTTCTCTTCGGATCCCTCTTCTCCATTCCATGGATGCAGATTGCCGGCGCCGCCTGGCTCGCATTCCTCTGGTTCCCCTTCACGCCCGAAAAAATCATTACCGTCGCGCTGGCCATTTTCTTCCTCCGCATCTTCTTCCCGCATGACACCCATACCCTCGCGGTTCTGCGCGCACAGTACCATAAGCTCCGCCGCCTCCTCCGCAAAAAACATCCTGCCGATTCCTCTTTCGCACCTCCCGGAGCCGGTCCGGAATCCGCCTCCGATTCCGATTCCCATACCCACGCTTCCGTCCATCCATCGGATCTGCCTCCTCCCGGAGTGTAATCCCCTCCTCTCACCGTAAGAAAGGTATACTATGAATCATCTGATACGAAAACGTCTTACCAAACACGATGTTTTTACCATCCCCAATGCCATCAGCCTCCTCCGACTCCTGCTCATTCCTTTTATCGTTGCGGCTTTTGTAGCCGATAAAAATCTGATCACCGTCGGTCTTATTCTTTTCTCCGGCCTTTCCGACATCGCCGATGGCATCATTGCAAGGCGCTTCCATATGATTTCCGATCTCGGAAAACTGCTCGATCCCGTCGCCGATAAAGCCACCCAGCTTACCCTCATTTTCTGCCTCGCTTCCCGTTACTCCTTCCTCTACTGGTTCGCCGCCTTCTTTATTCTCCGTGAACTGCTCATGCTCATCTTCGGTCTTCTTGTCCTCCGCAAAACCGATTCGGTACACAGTTCCCGCTGGTACGGTAAGGCCGCCACCGTCCTTCTCTATGCCGTGATGCTGGCTGTCCTCATGCTCCCGGATCTCCCCGCCGAAATCACTGCCATCCTCTTCCTCCTCTGCGTTCTCATGATGGCCTATTCACTTGCATGCTACCTTATGCTCTATGCGGAACGTCTGCATCAGAACGCCCTGCCGCATTCCGCTCTACGCCTCCCCGAAGAATCCTGCGATCCGTAAGCTTTCTTTGCATTACAAAAAGACCGGCTCTGCACCCAGAGCCGGTCTTTTTCTTTCTCTTATATCAGGCAGAAAACCAGAAACGAGGCGACCACTGCTATACTCATCACACAGTCGATTGTAAACAGTACAATGTATCGGCGCACACCGCCGCGCACCGCCCATAACAGAGATGTACAGGCAAGCAGCTGCAGAATCAGACTTGCAATCCCGCAGATCACCATCATCGGGATCAGCACAATCAGCCCCAGCGCCGCACCCCAGCCTCCGCTTCCCGTCAGCGTCAGGCGAAAGCATGGCGCGGCGAAAATCACGTAAAACACCACCGCCGCGTATTGCAGTACAGACAGAATGACACCCGCCACACGCCGGACTTTTTCTCTGCGGACACCGACACTCTCCTTACGCTCCGCCGACGGCCTGGCTTCGGTTTCCATTTCCGGCTCCTCCGTCCCATGTTTCACAGGTGCAGTACCCGGTCTTTGATTTCCTGCGTCCGCCCCTGGTTCCAGAACTGCGTCCCGATATATCCGCAGGTCCGCCGCGCTACGTTCAGCTTGTTCTGATCCCGGTTCCCGCAGTTCGGGCATTCCCAGACCAGCTTTCCGTCCTCGTCCTTCTGGATCAGGATCTCTCCGTCGTACCCGCACTCCTGGCAGTAATCCGACTTCGTGTTCAGCTCCGCATACATGATGTGATCATAGATGAATTTCATCACTTCCAGCACCGCCGGAATATTGTCCTGCATATTCGGCACTTCCACATAACTGATGGCGCCGCCCGGCGAAAGCGCCTGGAACTGCGCTTCAAATGCCAGCTTCGTGAATGCGTCGATCGGTTCGGTTACATGCACATGATAGCTGTTGGTGATATAATTCCGGTCGGTCACACCCTCGATGATGCCAAACCGCTTTTGCAGGCATTTGGCAAATTTGTAGGTTGTGGATTCCAGCGGCGTGCCATACAGACTGAAATCGATGTTCTCCTTCTCCTTCCAGCGCCGGCAGGCATCGTTCATATACTGCATCACCTGCAGTGCGAACGGTGTGGCCGCCGGGTCGGTATGCGAACGGCCGGTCATATACCGCACGCACTCCGCAAGACCCGCATATCCCAGAGAAATGGTAGAATATCCGCCGTACAGAAGCCGGTCAATCGTCTCCCCCTTCTGCAACCGCGCCAGCGCACCGTACTGCCACAGAATCGGCGCCGCATCCGACAGCGTCCCACGCAGGCGGTTGTGCCGGCACATCAGCGCGCGGTAGCACAGATCCAGTCGCTCATCAAAAATCTGCCAGAATTTCTCGATGTTCCCCCCGGAGCTCAGCGCCACATCCACCAGGTTCAGCGTCACAACCCCCTGATTGAAGCGCCCGTAATACTTCGGCTTCCCGTTTTCATCCACATACGGCGTCAGAAAGCTCCGGCAACCCATACAGGTGTAGCAGTGCCCCTCCCCGTTCTTATCCTTTTTCAGCTGCAGCATGATCTTTTCCGAAATATAATCCGGAACCATCCGCCGCGCCGTGCACCGCGCTGCCAGCTCGGTCAGGTAATAATACGGCGCATCCTCATGGATGTTGTCCTCTTCCAGAACATAGACCAGCTTCGGGAACGCCGGCGTCACCCACACGCCTTTTTCGTTCTTCACGCCGCGGTAGCGCTGACGCAGCACTTCCTCGATAATGATCGCCAGATCCCGCCGTTCCGCCTCGTCCTTGGCCTCCCCAAGATACATGAATACCGTCACGAACGGAGCCTGCCCGTTGGTCGTCAGCAGCGTTACCACCTGATACTGGATCGTCTGTACCCCGCGCTGGATCTCCTCCCGCAGACGCTTCTCCGACAGCTTCTCCAGCTTCTCCGGATCCACCTCGCCTGTCAGCTCCTGCAGCTCCGCCGCCACTTCCCGGCGCAGCTTTTCCCGGCTCACCTGCACAAACGGCGCAAGATGCGTCAGGCTGATGCTCTGCCCTCCGTACTGGTTCGACGCCACCTGCGCGATGATCTGCGTCGCGATATTACAGGCCGTAGAAAAGCTGTGCGGCTTCTCGATCATCGTCCCGCTGATCACCGTTCCGTTTTGCAGCATGTCTTCCAGATTCACCAGGTCACAGTTGTGCATGTGCTGCGCAAAATAGTCGGCATCGTGAAAGTGGATCAGTCCCGCCTCATGCGCATCCACAATGTCCTTCGGCAGCAGAAGACGGCGTGTGATGTCCTTGCTCACTTCTCCCGCCATGTAGTCCCGCTGCACAGAATTCACCGTCGGGTTCTTGTTTGAGTTCTCCTGCTTCACTTCCTCGTTGTTGCATTCGATCAGTGTCAGGATCTGCTCGTCTGTCGTATTCGATTTCCGGATCAGCGAACGCGTATAGCGATACGTAATATACTTCTTCGCCACCTCGTACGCGCCGTGGGCCATAATCTGGGTTTCCACCTGTTCCTGTATTTCTTCCACATTCAGCGCACGGTCCATCTTCTCGCAGATGTTCTCCACACTCTCCGCAATCCGACGGATCTGGATCGGCGTCATCTTTTCGTCGTCCGGTACCGTGTTGTTCGCCTTTGTCACCGCCGCTATGATCTTCGTGATGTCAAAGGGGACCTCCGCACCGCTTCTCTTAATGATCTTCATCTTCGTTCCTCTTTCTCATTCCTGTTCTCGATCCCGGGCGCTCCGGGACGGCGCATTCTATCGATAAGCGACCGGAGTACGGCCGCTTCTTATGGGTGAAGGTAGTATTATTATACCATATCTTGTGTAATTGTCAAGGTTTATTCCCACATATTGTGCTCCCATTTTTCACAAACTTCACCGCTGCTTTTTGGTAAAAACGTAGATTTTCAAAAAAAATGCCCGAGCCTCTTGACAAATTTTTTCCTGCCCGTTTATACTGTATAGCACAGGGGAACGCTCATCGGAATGCGCCCGACCCGCCCGGTCGGACCCATTCCCATGGTCGGACAGGCTGCTCTGGCGCGCAAGGACACCGCGCACAAGACGCACCGACACCGTCACACCGCCGCTTTCCTTCTGCGGCGGTTTTTTTGTGTGTTCCTCCGCGTACCTTTTTACGGTATTCTGTTTTGAGGAGGTATTCTCTATGAACCCTGTCTCCCGGATGTCCGGACAGGATATGGAAAAAGCCGAACAGATCCTCGGCTACCGCTTCCGCAACCGCGGTCTGCTGCAGCAGGCTTTTACCCGCGAATCCTATTCCAATGAAGCAAAGCAGGCGAATCTTTCTGTCCAGAGCAATGAGGTGCTGGAATTCTGTGGCGACAGTATTCTCGGCGCCGCCGTCATTACGCTGCTCATGCGCTCCTGTGCTACGCTGGCAGAGGACGGGCTCCGTACCCGGCTCAACCAGGGAGATTTTTCGGTCATTAAGAGCAATCTTACCAGCAAACACATGCTGGCCGAGCGCATGCACCTCACCGGACTCCACACTCTCCTTCTCTCCGGAGAGGGCGACCGTCACCTCGGCATCCTGCAAACCGATTCGGTGGCCGAGGACCTGCTGGAGAGCCTCATCGGCGCGGTCTATTTTGACTGCGGCCAGTCGCTGGAGCCGGTCATCGGGGTCGTGGAGCGTCTGCTCGATGTCGGGACCTATCTGACCGCACATACCACCCCCTCCGGCCCGCGCATGGCCGTCTCCGCCAAAAACAGCGTACAGGAATTCTGCGATAAGCACAAGCTTTCCCACCGGTATGAGGAGGTTTCGGTCAGCGGGCCGGATCATGACCGCCACTATGTCTGCGCCTGTCTTGTCGATATGCCCGGAAAGCCCCTGCGGACGCAGGGGGAAGGAAAAAGCCGCAAGGCGGCGGAGCTGCAGGCCGCTGCTGCCATGTACGCTTTGCTGTGCGACGCCATGCCGCTGTCGGAATAGAACCGGATGGCGGATGCAAAGTCCGCTGGCTCCGCCGCGTCACCGGAAAGAAGCGTACCGCCAAACACACATACACGCAGGGGCGGGGATACATGACAACAGCGATGACACGCTTACCCGGTGCGTCTAAACACATACACGCAGGGGCGGGGAAACATAGTTTCCCCGCCCCTGCGTTACTGTCTTTCCGGTTCTGTTCCGTATGATATGCTCTGCCTCACGCATCCGGATACAGACGCGAGGCAAGACGCGCCGTCAGGCGATCCAGCCATCCGGTCTCGGTCGGGTATTCGGTAAGACCGCGTACCCCTTCCGCGTCGAGGAAGGCAAGCGCGGCCTCCCGCCCTTCCTTCTCTTCCAGCAAAGCCAGCATCCGGAACAGACGCATGCCTTCTCCCATCGCCATCAGACGCAGAGACGGATTCGCTCCGAAGCCTGCATAGTCCGGATATACAATAAAGGCATCCCCGCCGGTAAACATGCCGTCCGCATCGGTCGTATTGTAGGGGCAGATCGGGCGGCGGGAAAGGAAGGAATTGTAGAAATTGAAGCCCCAATGCAGAAACAGTGCCATATCGTACCGGTACATCTGCAAGCCGAGCACCGATGTCCGCGCAAGCGGCATCGAAAGAAAACGATTGGTAAAATGTCCGTTGACCGGCCCGCAGCAGTAATAGGTACACAGGGGACGGACCCCTGCCGTAATATACCGGTCTACCGTCGCCACCGAGCAGACGCTGTATTCCCGCTCGTTGCGTCCCGCAAACTCCAGCTCCGAGCAGGCGTCCAGCATACGGCTCCGGCCGATCAGAGGCCGGATGAAGTCCTTGCAGGCCATATACTGCTCATACTGCTCCAGATTCGGCTCGTCCGAGATGTGATAGAAGGTGTTCTCCTCCATGCCGATCCGGCACAGATTCTCATGCAGCGCCTCCAGCAGCTGACGCAGAAAGCTCCGGTACTCCTCCGACAGGGCATCGGTATCCCAGCCGAAACGGCGGCGCAGACGTCCCCGCGTATCCCGCACAAGAATCTTCGGTGCATGCTTTGCCCCCCACTGCGTGAAAAACGGAGGCATTTCCAGATACTGCATTCCGTGCGCCCGGGCGAAGGCGATAAATTCGTTCGTACGCCGGAAATCAAAGGTATACTGCCCAGGCGCCGCTTCCCGGATATCCAGCAGCTGCGCCGTCTCCCGCTCACCGCCGATCTGTGTGTCAAACGCCGGCGTAAACAGCGGTACCAGCAGCATGTTCTGCCCGCATGCGGCCGCCCAGCCCAGGTAGGATGCAAACAGACGGTAAAAATCACGCGTGAACAGCCGCACATGGTGCTGCTGGACAAAGGCGTCGTAATGCATCCAGTGCGTCAGGATGCAGCGCTGGGGAGGAAGCGGCTCCGGCATCTTGATCAGCGTGATGCGCGCTCGCGCAACCACCTTCCCGTCATTGAAAAAACGCGCCGTCAGCGTATGGCGCCCCACCGGAATGCTCTCCCGGTCCTTTACTGTGACAAACACCGTCTGGTGACACCCGCCGGGTCCGTGCATGTGAGAGGGATCAAAGGATTCCAGCACGTCCGGGTACAGATGATCCTCCCGGATCACATAGTAATCGTCGTGCGCCGGACTCGCGTCCGTCACCGACGGAACAAAGCCCACCCGGCGCATCGATGCACCCCGCGCTGCCGGACCACCCGTCAGACGCAATGCTGCATTCCGGTATTCCTCCTCCGGCACGATGGTCAGCTGAAAATGCACTTCCGACCCGGGGAAGAGATACACCGGCGTTTCCAGCTCCGGTACCGGGCCTGTACGGTATACTTTTTCGTTTGCACTCACGGCAATCAGACGAATCATGGCCTGCTCCTTCCCTGCCCTTGAAGACAGGATTTCGGTTTTCCGCACGGCGGCGGTTGCTTCCATTATATAGACCGCAACAGGGTATGTATTTGCAGGATCCGGCAATTTTTTTTACGTTTCGGACAGCTCCGCCCCGGGTGTAAACCCGCCATCCTGCGCGGTGATCGAAAAGCGCGAGAAAAAGCCCTCCTGCGGCGGAGGCGCAACAAAGCGCAGCAGACGGCCGTCGGCCGGATGCGGAAGGATCAGCGCGCAGCAAAAGAGCGCCAGCGCGCCCCGCGTGCGGGCGCCGTAGCGTGCGTCGCCCGCCAGCGGATGCTGCCGGGAGGCAAACTGCACACGGATCTGGTGGGTGCGTCCGGTCTCCGGACGTACCCGCAGCAGCGAGAGCGGCGGGGTCTGCGCCCCGCATGTGCCTGGCCCATAAAGGCAGCGCAGGCAGTCATATGTCAGCCGTGCCTCCCGCACCCCGCGACGCATGCGCCGCACGACATAGCTCTTGTCCTTCTGCCGGTCATAATACAAAAGATCGGTCAGTCTTCCCACGGGTTCGCAGATTCCCTCTGCTACCGCAAGATATTGCTTTTTCACCCGCCCCTCCGAAAAGGCAGCAGACAGCACCGCCGCCGCCGCAGGCGTCCGCGCACAGACAAGCAGCCCGCCGGTCCTGCGGTCCAGGCGGTGCACCGGATATACCTCCGGACGCTCCCCCGCCTCCCGCAAAAAGGCCGAAAGCAGCAAAGGAAGACTGTCCGCACCCGGACGGTCGGATGCCTCGGACAGCATACCGGCCTCCTTACGGCAGACGATCAGGTCGCTGTCCCGATAGAAAATCCCGCTCTCGTCCATATTCTCCTTCCTGTTCCTTCCTTTCCTTCCTGTTCTTTTCTTGGCCTTCCGCGCCGGGGTTCTGTCTTACCGCTTTACCGGGAAAGGACCACCGGGCCCTCCTCGGTCATCTCGATCATATACTCGACCTGCGCCGACAGACTGTGGTCCGCGGTGCGGACGGTCCAGCCGTCAACCGGATCCACGATAAAGCGGCGGCTGCCTGCATTGACCATCGGCTCAATGGTAAAGACCATGCCGGGAAAAAGCAGCATGCCATGCCCCGCCCTTCCGTAATGCGCTACGTACGGCTCCTCATGCATCGACAGCCCCACTCCGTGTCCACCGATCTCGTGAACCACCGTATAGCCGTGGCGCCCCACATAGGACGCAATTTCCGCACCGATGTCCCCCAGGTGACAGTAGGGATGCAGCACCGAAAGCGCCCGCTCCACAGCCTCCCCCGTCACACGCACAAGCGCTGCCGCCTCCGGCGACGGCGTGCCGATACAGAACATACGGGATGCGTCTCCGATGTATCCGCCGTATTCGGTCGTACAGTCTACATTCAGGATATCCCCCGCGTGCAGAATCTGATCCGCACGCGGGATCCCATGACAGATCACATCGTTGACCGACGTGCACACACTCTTCGGATAGCCTTCAAATCCAAGGCAGGCCGGACGCCCGCCCAGCTCTCCGGTCACCCGGCGGACCGTATCGTCGATCTGCTGTGTGCTGATCCCCTCGTGCACCATCTCCGCCACGGCGTCCAGCACCAGCGCGTTGACCCGCCCGGCTTCCCGTATGCCGGCAAGCTGCTCCCGATTCCGGATCAGGTGGCGGTCGGGTACATGCTCTCCGCGCGCACGGAAGAATTCCAGCTTCCGCTCCGCCTCCCGATGGCAGGACGCATATGGCAATCCGCTGCCGCACCAGCACGGGGATCCCGCTTCTCTTTCCGGTTCTTCCTTCTCTCTCTTCTGTCCTTTCTTCTCTTCTTCCTTCTCTTTTTCCCGGTCTTTCTTCTTTCCTTTGTTCTCTGTCCGGTTTCCCTTCTGGTCCGTATTTCTGCTCATTCTGCTCTCTCCCCTCCCACACATAGAGTACAAACCGCATTCCCCGGATCGCCGTACAGGGTTCCCCTGCGGCAGGCGGCACCGGAACCTTGACTCAATGGCATGGCAGATCCATATCTTCCGGGTGGCATCTGTGTTTCATACCACACGGGGTGGTTTTCCTCCGCTGTTTGCCGTCCTTCCTGTCTGTG
>CALWTT010000062.1 GCA_944384545.1 uncultured Clostridia bacterium
AACGTTACCAAAAAGGCAAACGACTGCACGAGAAGAGCCAACGCAATATAAAAGCGCGCGCCTTCCCATTTCGGATTTCTTCCTTTCATATTACTCCTCCTTCTTTCCCGGTGTATTTTTGTGCACCCTTCTTTTATTTTATGCAGCAATTCTGTTTCCGTACGGCGGGTACCGGAGCAGGGACCAAAAATCAACCACGGCTCCGATCCGCGTGCATTTTCAGATAGGCATTGATAAATCCGTCCAGATCTCCGTCCATTACCGCTCCCACATTTCCGTTCTCATACCCCGTACGTGTATCCTTCACCAGCGTATACGGCATAAATACATAGCTCCGGATCTGTGCTCCCCATTCAATGTTGCTTTTTACTCCCTGCAGATCCTCCACGCGCTCCATCTTCTCCTGCTGCCGGATCGCCAGCAGCTTCGATTTGAGCATTTTCATCGCGGTTTCCTTATTCTGCAGCTGGCTCCGTTCGGTCTGGCAGCCTACCACAATACCGGTCGGCAAATGCACAATCCGGATCGCAGAGTCGGTTTTATTGATGTGCTGGCCGCCCGCACCGCTTGAACGGTGCGCCGTAATTTCAATGTCCTCCGGACGGATCTCGATGTCCTTTTCGTCCTCATCGTCAAACTCCGGCAACACCTCCACCGAAGCAAAGGAGGTCTGGCGCCGCCCCGACGCGTCAAACGGCGATACACGAACCAGGCGGTGCACTCCGTTTTCCCCCTTCAGATACCCGTAGGCATTTGTGCCCTCGATCAGAAGCGTTGCACTTTTCAGCCCTGCTTCATCTCCGTCCAGCCAGTCGATCAGCTTGGCCGTATACCCGTGCGCATCCGCCCACCGGTTGTACATCCGGTACAGCATCTCCGCCCAGTCCTGCGCTTCGGTTCCCCCCGCGCCGGGATGAAAGGACAGAATCGCATTGTTCCGGTCGTACGGACCGGACAGAAGCACCTCCATCCGCATCCGCTCCTCTTCCTTCTCAATATATGCCAGCTCGCTCTCGACCTCCGATACGCTCCCCTCGTCGTTTTCCTCGATCGCCATCTCCGAAAGCACCAGTGCATCTTCCAGCTTCCCGCACAGGGTCTCATACTCCGCAATCGTGTCCTGCATCTGCTTGATCTGCTGCATGACCTTTGTGCTCCGCGAAGGGTCGTCCCAGAAATTCGGCTCCAGCGATGCCGCCTCCAGTTCCGACGCCTTTTCACGCAATGTATCGATCTGCAACGATGCATGCAGTTCCTTCACACTCTCGCGCATGGCAAGCAATTTGCGCCGGGCCTCTTCCAATGCGATGATCAAGGGGACCGTCCTCCTCTTTCTTTTTTCTGTCTCTTATCTTCATTATTTTCTTCTGTGTTTCAGTATAACACACCCAATACAAAAAATCAAGGGCGTGTCCGAAAATCCAACACATCTTCCGTCATGCTCCAATTCCGGAAAGTGCCGGAAAACGCGTCCCGGCTCTTGACAAGCACGGGTGACATGGATATAATGATGGTATCAATGAAAGGATGGTGTTTTTCATGAAAGTTACCAAAGATTCCGTGATCGGCGATGTGCTCGATCAGAACCCCGATACGGCACAATTTTTCTTTGCCATCGGCATGCACTGCCTCGGATGTCCTGCCTCCCGCGGTGAAACCATTGAGCAGGCCTGCGCCGTGCACGGCACCGACGCCGATGCTCTGGTGAAGTCCATCAATCAGTTCCTCGACAAAAACTGATCTTCATGCGTACACTGCCGGACGCGCGCCTCGCCCTTGCCGCATCTTTTGTCCGTCCACAGACCGTGTTTGCCGACATTGGCAGTGACCACGCCTATCTTACGTGCTATCTGCTTGCCACCGGTCGCATCCGGCAGGCCGTGGTGACGGATGTGCGGGAGGGACCGCTTTTGCGGGCCGAGAAGCATCTGGCAGAGGCCGGCCTTCTTTCCCGCGTCCGTCTGCTCCGTACCGACGGTCTGCATGGTCTGGATACGGCCGGCCTGCAGGACATTGCCATCTGCGGCATGGGTGGTGAGTTGATCGTACGCATCCTTGCACCCGCCGTCTTTCTCCGCGACCCGCAAATCCGCCTGATCCTGCAACCCATGACCCATGCCGGAGATCTGCGCCTTTTTCTTGCCGCAAACGGCTTTGCCGTCCTCGACGAAAAATATGCGGAGGCCAGCGGGAGGATTTACTGCTGCCTCTGCGCCTGCTACGACGGAATTGTACGCAGGCTGAACGAAGCCGAGGCGGCCTTCGGACGAATGCCGGATCCGCAGGATGCCGGACAGCTCGCGCTTTTCCGTACCATGCTCACGCGGCAGGCCGCCGTGCTCCGGCGCCGGATCGCCGGCCTTTCCGGTTCCGGACGCGATGCCTCCGCTTCCGAACAACTGTTGCAGCTCTGCCTGCATATCCTGAATCAGACAGGGGACTCTTATGACTGTAAAGCAACTGTATGAGCATCTCTGCGACCGCGTGCCCACCTCGCTCTCCTGCGAATGGGACAACGACGGACTGATGCTTTCTGCCCGGCCGGAGAAGGCCGTGTGTCGCGTTCTCTGTACACTCGATGTGACAGAGGAGGCCGTCGATTATGCCGTCAGCGGCGGATTTGATCTGATTCTTTCGCATCACCCGCTCATCTTCCGCCCTCTGCACCATCTGACGCCCGATACGCATGTCAGCAGAAAGGCGCTGCGCCTGTTGGAGGCCGACATTTCGGTGATTTCCCTCCATACGCGCGCCGATGCCGTGCTGGACGGCGTCAATGACCGCCTCTGCGATCTGCTCGGGATCGGGAATGTCACGCTTTTCGGCGAGGGGGGAGAGATGATCGGTCGGATCGGTAAGCTGCCCGCACCGATGTCGCTTTCGGACTTTTGCCTGCGTGTCAAATCTGCATTGGGGGCCCCGTTTGTTCTGTGCGCCGATGCGGAACGCGAGGTTTCCTGTGTTGCGGTCTGCGGCGGAGACGGAAAAGAGTATGTCGATGCCGCCCGCGCAGCAGGTGCCGACACCTATCTCAGCGGCCGGATCGGATACCACGCCATGACCGATGCACCCGAGACCGGCATCAATCTGATCGAGGCCGGACACTACTATACCGAGGCGCACATCACCGGATTCTTTGCCGAAATGCTGACCGACCTGATCCCGGATGTACAGGTGGAGGAGTTCGGATCCAATATTCTTCTCTGTCTCTGATATCCGCGTCCATCGCAAGAACGCGGATCCGGACATAAGGCGGGCGGGAATGCGTAACGCATTCCCGCCCGCCTTTTTGCCTTTTCGGATCACTGCGACACACGTCCCCCCTTGTTTTTGCTCCACTACGTGAAGATGGTTTTCACGCCATGATTTCTTTCCGGACGCACCTTGTTCTCTTCATTGTCTGTTTATTGTCTGCAGGATCTGCACCTCTGTACTGTGTCTCCCTGTTGCAATGTCATACCGGCGCTTCCGCCCATTTTCCTTTTCCTCGGCTACTGTGCCTGTTTTTGCCGCCGCCCTGTATAAAATCCCACATACAGGCAAAAAATAGGCTACACAAACCTTATGGAAAGGATGAACTCCCATGAAACGAAAAATCTCCTGTATTCTCGTTCTGCTTCTTCTCCTCGGTGTTCTCTGCATACTCCCCTCCGCCGCCTACGTGCGTATCAGCTACGGCGTCGACTGCCTTGCCGATCGCGGTGAGCTGATCAAAAGCGGGCTGCGCGGGCGCGACGTCGTATTCACCGAGGCCGATTTCCGTCAGGCGCTCGGCGTCAGTCGCCTCTCCTCGGTGACCGTCCTGTCTCTGCCCGCCGTGACCGACGGAATCCTGCGCCTGGATGGTACGCCCGTCGTCAGTGGACAGGTCATTCCCTCCGAGCAGATCTCCCGTCTCACCTTCACTGCTGCCTCCGACTCGGTACAGTCCTCCTCCTTTTCCTTCTGCGCCAACAGCACCGCCGGTACCACCGCCCTCACCTGTACCCTGCGTCTGCTGGACCGCATCAACTATGCGCCCACCGTCGCTACTGTGCCGGACGCCGATCTCAGTGTCATGACCCGGCGGGACATCAGCGTTTTCGGCTCTATGAAGGCGGAGGATCCGGAGGGGGATTCCCTCACCTATCTGATCGTTTCCTATCCCCAGAAGGGCACGCTTACCGTCACCGACGAACAGAAGGGCGACTTCCGCTATTCCCCCTATGCCGGCAGGACCGGTTATGATTCCTTCTCCTATGTCGCACGCGACGAATACGGAAATTACTCTTCCGTCGCCACCGTGAACATCCAGATTCAGGAGCGCCTCAGCGAACTGGTGTACAGCGATATGTCCGGCAACCCGGCCTATAATGCCGCCCTTGCCATGGCGGAGAACAACATCCTGCTCGGCTCTCTGGAAGGAGACGGCATGTTCTTCCACCCCACCGACAGCGTCAGCCGCAGTGATTTCGTCGTCATGGCCATGAAGGCCGCCGGAATCTCTCCTGCCGCCGGCAGTGAAGAAACCTGGTTCGATGACAACGACGAAATTCCTGCGTCCGTACGCGGATATGTCGCCACCGCACAGTTGTACGGGTATGTCTCCGGGTATTTTGACGGCTCCGGGCTCTACTTCTATCCGGACCGTGCCATCACGCGTGCCGAGGCTGCCGTCATTCTCAACAATATCCTCAATGCCAATGTCCCGGCCGTCCTTCCCGTCTTTGCCGATTCGGCCGACATCCCCGTATGGGCCGCCGATGCCATCTATGCGCTTTTTGATTCCGGCGTCCTGACACAGAACCGAGAAGGCAGCATCGGCGCAAAAGACAATATGACGCGCGCAGAAGCCGCCGCCGCGCTCTATGTTGTGATGCAGCTCAGCGAATCCTGACACCCCTGTTCTGCCCGGCCGGAATCCTCCTCCGGCCGGGTCTTGTTTTTTCCTTTATTCTATGGTATAATAAACAAAAATTTGCAGAAGCAATTTCCCCGACCGCCCCTTTGCCATGAAAGACACGCAAAATACTCCTCCCGGCTGGCTTTTTGCTGCGCGATGGAATTCACAGATCGTCTTTCTATTCTGGTCGCTGTCATAATCGCTGCGCTTCGGTCTCTGTCATAATTGCCACGCTTTGCGCGGTGCCGCTGTGCGGCGCACCCTTCCTGGCAGCCCCTCATACATTCCCCGCATGCCCCCCATTTTTGCTGCGTCTTTCCCTGCCGACTTTTGCTGCGTCTTTCCCCTGCCAAAACCAAGATCTGCATCGGAGGTCTTCCATGCCTGCTATTCTTTTGTTCCTTTCGATCCTCTTCCCCGCACTTGCTCAACTTGCGTCTTCGCTTTTGCGGAAAGAGAATTTCTCTCTCCGCCTTTTTCTGCGTCCGGACTTCTGGCGGACGGTTGCCTTCGTTTTTCTTTTCACGGTCCTCACCGTCATGCTCTGTGCCACCGATTTCCTCGCACCGCTGCATTTCACACGCACCTCCCTGCTCGTCGCGCTGGCCGCCAGCTTTACCGGCACCGCACTTCTCTTTCTGCGCCGCCTGCATATGCTGCTCTCCGCCGAATCCCGGCGCATCCCCGTTGCCTTGGTCGCCCTCCTCCTGCTTGCAGTCTTTGCCGAGGTCTTTGTCTTCAATTTCCGCGCCTTTGAAAGCCGGGAATACCAGGCCGTCGACCTGACCGACCGCATCAGCGCTACCAATGTCGAAGACGACCTCGACGAGGACGGCTTTTATGTCATGCTCGCCGTAGGAAAGACCCTGTTCCTCTACGTACACGATCTGAATATGCCGGTCTACAATATCTATATCGAGCTCGAAGCCTACTGCGATGGAAAGGCCATCGGCAGCTTTACCGTCATTCCGCACGTGACCGACGACGGCAATGCGCTCGGTTTCGTCTGCCCCTCCAAAGCGGTTCTCACATCGGTCGAAACCACGCACTATATCCCCATGAATCTGTCCGGAAACTGCGGGGAGCTACGTCTGGAAATTCCTCTGGAGGCCGATCGTGTCGCGGTACACAGAATTGCCGTCAATCAGCCGCGGCCTCTCGCCGTTTCTGTACCCCGCCTGCTTGCGGTCTTCGTACTGCTCTCTTTTGCCTATCTGCTCCGCAGAAAAAGTCCGCTGTGGCGTCTCACGCTGGCCCCCTTTGATCTTACCCGTTTCCTTCTGACCGCCGCCACTGCACTCGGTTTTGTCTTCGTCTGTACGTTTCTCGTTCTCGGAAGGCCGGGATTCGGAACCCTGCTTGCCTCGCATCAGGCACAGTATCAGGAGCTCGCCGATGCTTTTCTGAACGGGCATCTGCACCTCTTTCAACACACGCCCCCCGACTTTCTGCTGCAAATGGACAACCCCTACGATACCTGGCTCCGTCAGTCGCTCGAGCTGGAAACCGGAGAGTTTGTCTATTGGGACGCTGCCTTCTTTGACGGAAAGTACTTTGTCTATTTCGGTGTTCTTCCCTGCCTCCTGCTTTTCCTGCCCTTCCGTGCCCTCACCGGCCTCAACCTCTCCAATGACATTGCTGTGCTATTCTTCGCAATGGTTCTCGTCTTCGCACTCTTCTTCCTCGTGTATGAAATGCTGCGCCGTTTCTGCCGCCCTGAACGCGTTTCTCTGCTCGCCTACCTTCTGCTCTGTTCGGTCTGTCTGGTCGGCGGAGGACTCTTCTATATGGTCCGTTCTCCCGATCTCTATACCATTCCGATCGCCGCCGGACTCGCCTTTGCGACGCTCGGTCTCGCTCTCTGGATGCGCGCGGCGCGGGATCCGGCGCATCTGCGTCCGCTTCCCCTCTTCTTCGGATCGCTTTCCATGGCGGCCGTGACCGCCTGCCGGCCGCAGCTCTTTCTGCTGGTCCTCCTTGCCTTCCCGATCTTCCGGCAGGCAATTCTGCGCGACCGCTCCCTCTTCTCACGCAGGCACTGGAAAAATTCCCTGCTCGCACTGCTTCCCTTCTTCCTTGTTGCCCTCCCTCTCATGTGGTACAACGCCGCTCGCTTCGGTTCCCCCTTCGATTTCGGCGCCAACTACAATCTTACCACCAACGATATGACCCTGCGCGGCTTCCGCATCGAACGCGTCGGCCTCGCCGTCTGGCACTACCTCCTGCAACTGCCAAAATTCATTTCTGTCTATCCTTTCATACGGGAGTGTGATCTTGACACTCTCTACCGGGGAATCACGATTTTTGAGCCCACCTACGGCGGCATCTTCATTGTCTGTCCGTTCCTCTGGTTCCTCTTTTCGGTGCGGAAAAACAAAGAGCTGCTGCACCGCCACAATGCCACCCCCTATGCCGCGCTCTTCCTCTTGATCGGTATCGCCCTTGCTCTCTTTGATGCGCAGGGCGCCGGCATTCTCCAACGCTATTTCCTGGACTTCTCGCTTCCTCTTCTCCTTGCGGCGGTTGTGGCCTATGCTGTACGGGAGGACCATTTCCGCGGGCCTGCAAAAGATTCTCTCCACGCCATGCTCGCCGCAGCGTTCGCCGCTTCCTTCGCGTATCAGTTCTGTCTGATGCTTACCGAGGGTACCTCTCATGCGTATCTGATTCAATTCTGGGACTAAGGAGTTTTCTTATGGAGTTTTCCCAAGCCAAAATCGCTGTCCTGCTTCCCTGCTACAACGAAGCAGCCACCATCGAAAAGGTAGTACGGGAGTTTCTCGACGTCCTCCCCACCGCTACCGTCTATGTCTATGACAACAATTCCACCGACGGTACCGGTGATATTGCCGCCGCCATCGGCGACAGCCGCGTTGTGGTCCGCCGGGAAACCCGGCAGGGCAAGGGCAGCGTGATCCGCTCCATGTTCCGACAGATCGATGCCGACTGCTACCTCATGGCCGACGGTGACGATACCTATCCGGTCGATGCTGCGCCGGAGCTCTGCCGCGCCGTCCTCAAAGAGGGTTATGACATGGTCATCGGCGATCGGCTTTCCTCTACATACTTCACCGAAAACAAGCGCCCTTTTCACGGTATAGGAAACCGCCTTGTCCGACGTATGGTCAATGGCATCTTTCACGGAAAAATCCGCGATATCATGACCGGATACCGGGCTTTCAGCTATACCTTCGTCAAAGGAACGCCCATCCTCTCCGACGGCTTTGAGGTGGAGACCGAGATGACCATCCATGCCCTTGACCGCAGATTCCGTATCTGCGAGATTCCCGTTCAGTACCGCGACCGGCCGGAGGGCAGCGTCTCCAAGCTCCATACCGTCCGCGACGGAATCCGCGTGCTGCGCACCATTCTGCACATGTTCCGCGACTTCAAGCCGCTCGCCTTCTACGGCATTTTTGCCTTCCTCCTGGCCGCCCTTGGCATCGGATTCTTTCTTCCCGTCTTTGCAGATTACCTGCATACCGGACTGGTGGACCGTCTGCCCACTCTTCTTGTCTGCTGCTTCCTCTGCCTCTCCGCCATCCTCTCCTTCGTCACAGGAAGCATTCTGGAAGTCATCATTCAGAAGAACCGGCAAAGCGCACAGACCGAGCTCAATGAAATTGCCGCTATGTATCGCTTAACAAAGGATCACAAGCAATGAATATTTCTCCTCCTGAACGCCGCGATATTTTTGATCGTATCCTCTCTCTTCCGCTGCTCCGACGCCTGTATCCGTTTTACAGAAAGCACCGGGAGGGACTCCTCTATCTTTTCTTCGGCGCGGTCACGACCGTCGTCAGCTGGGTCAGCTTCTATTTCTTCTGCTACCCACTCGGCATGGGAGAATTGATCGCCAACGTCCTGTCCTGGATCCTTGCCGTTCTCGTCGCGTTCCTCACCAACCGCATCTGGGTCTTCTCCGAAGCCGTCACCGGCCGGGATGGCTTCTTTCTCCAAATGCTGCTTTTCTTCGGGAGCCGCGTAGCCACCCTCGCGGTGGAAGAGGTTATCCTCCTGATTTTCGTCACCTGGCTCGCCTTCGATGCCATGATCGTCAAAATCATCGGCAATCTGATTGTCCTGCTTCTCAATTATATCCTCAGTAAAATATTCGTCTTTCATACAAAAAAAGATCCAACTGGTAGGGTTTGTTCCGGGGAAACAGATACCACGGAGGAAAAACCGTAACCGGTATCCGTAAAAAAGAAAAACACCCGCCCCCGGGTGTTTTTCTTCTGACTTTTTTATTGCAGGACGACGTCGGACTGCCGCTGTCACCGGCGCGGCCTCAGCCGGCGGCGCTGTCGGAAGAAGCATCCGGTCTGTCCGCTCCGGCATTGCTTCGGGGGCACGCTTCTGCCGCGCTCCGATCCAACATCCCATGGCTGCGCAGATTCCGGCGCAAGCGGGGCAGCAGCAGAGGCAGCAGAACGCAGGACAGAATTGCGCGGACGAGAAGGCCCGCAAGCCGGACCGGCGCGATCACATGCAGCGCCGGCACAGGGTAGCCCATGATTGCACCGTCGGCGTACAGCGCCGCAGTATTCACCGCCGAGAGCAGAAATTCTGAGGCGGCAATGATCAGGACAAGGTGCAGCATGCTGTCCTTGTTTTTCAGGAACCGGAACGCCAGTGCCGCAAATACTCCCTGGAAAATCGCCGGCAGCATCCACAGAACCGTCGTCGCGCTCGGTCCGAAGCTCAGCATCTGTTCCAGAAAGCTGCCAAGGCAGGAAACGGCCAGCACGTCAGGCAGGCCGAAGATCAGCGCGCACAACAGAATCGGCAAACTTGCCCAGGAAAGCTCAAAAATCGACGTTTTCACCGTCAGATAGCTGCTGAGCACCACATATAGCGCGATCAGCATCGCGTCTGCCACCAGACGGAATACCGGAAAACCGGAACTGCGTGTTCTTGTGTGTTGCATAAAAATACCTCCCGTATCCCAGATTCTCGCTCTGTTCTCCGGGGGGCTTTCCGCACATGGCGAAACCGGCCGTCAGGCAGCGGGATGCGGAAACCGAACCGCAATGCACAGTGCATTTTCGTCCTGCAGGCAACTCCCCGTCCCACAGGCACTTTACGCTCGGCTTCCTACTCTGATCTACGCATAAATTTTCAGCGCCCTTCTCCTGCATTTCAACAGAAGATGCACCGCATTGCTATTATAGCATACACGGCACAACTCTGCAAGAGGAAAATTCTCTCCCATGGAAATTTTTTCTCTTTTGTATATATTTTTTACGTATTCTTTTTACCAATTCTTCGGATGTTCTGCTTATTCTTCTACGACAGCGTTCCCACCAAG
>CALWTT010000063.1 GCA_944384545.1 uncultured Clostridia bacterium
CATCTACCGCGAGAACGAGACCGTAATTGTGGACGGGGAAGAGGTAACGCGGTATGCGGGATTGGTATACGAGGTGATCGGAGATCATCTGGTGCGCTTTCCGGTGCCTGCGGAGACCGACCTGCACTGCCTCCCGATCGGAGAGCAGATGTGCTACCGTTTTGTCAGATGCGGGGGCACAGATTTTTATTTTGAAGACACCGACCGCGTGGTATTGCGGAATATAGAAATTGAACGGGCATCAGGCGTAGGCCTGTATATTGCGCCGCGCTGTTCGGACTTCACGCTGGACCGTTTCTGCATCCGGCTGCGTGCGGATACACGCGCGCTGTATGCGGGGAATAAGGACGGGATCCACATCCGCGGACTGACGGGATACCTGCGGATGACCGACTGCCATTTCAACGGGCTGGGAGATGATGCGCTGAATATTCACGGTACGGCCGGAGAAATCATGGAAACTGCCGGAGATGGGTATACGATCCGTTACCGCTACTGCACCGGCGTGCACGATCTGGATGGGAACTGGGCACGGGAAGGGGATATCCTGGATGTATATGACCCGAACAGTTTTCTGAGAAAAGGGAAGATCCGCGTTGTGGCATGGGATGGCCTGCATTGCAAGGGGGAACTGACAGAAGGAAAGGCGGAGCCGGGCGATGCGGTGGCCAATACCGCCTATTTTGCGGCGACGCATATATCGGATTGTACGGTGCGGAACACCCGCGCGCGCGGTTTCCTGTTGCAGACGCACGATGTGCGGGTAGAAGACTGCTATGTGTTCGGCATGTCCCTGCCGGCCATTATTCTGGCACCGGACATCCGTGTGTGGTATGAGGTGGGCCCGTCCGAGAATGTGGTGATCCGAAACAACCTTTTTGAAAAATGTGCGTTTGTACGGTACGGAGCCAACCTCGGCGCTATCGTGGTGAAAGGTTCGCACGATGTGGGAGCGGCGGACTATCCGGCCGGTGTGCACCGTCGTATGACTATTGAGGAGAACACCTTCCGCGGTATGGGCAACAGCGGGATCTATGTATCGGCGACGGATACGCTGAAAATCCGCAACAACCGCTTTACAGGCTGCGGGAGCAACCTGTGCAATACGGAGGACATAAGTCTGCGTGCCGATATTGTAACGCGCAACTGCGCGCACCTGCAGGTGGAAGGAAATGTTACCGACCGGGATCCAGCCATGGTGTGGTACGCGATCGGTTGCGAAGAAGAAGCGGCAGACGGTCCACAGGGATAGATCTGCCCGGCAGGATGCCATACGGAGATATATGCTCTGCGGATAACCGGTAGAAAAAGCGGGTGCGGATAAGTGCACCCGTTTTTTTAACTACCCCGTGTGTCGTGAACAAGAATGCAGGATGGCTTTTCTGAAAAGAGGACCGGGGAAGGCGACTCCGGCATGCAGAAATACGCCCCGGATTTTTTCCTGCTCCGTGTGTCCCGAATGCCAATGGATGGGGTGTCTTGGTCGGTCTGCGGCCGTCAGGTAAGAAACGCAAAACGCGAAGAATACCTGCCGTCTGGCACGCAGGAACGCGAACGGGAAAGGAGGGATACGAGGGACCCCCGGAAAGAAAATTCTCCTGCGCTTCACAATTCCGTGCTTTACAAACCGAAGACCGTATGGTAAAATAATAAAGAAAAAATATGAAAAGAATGCGGAGACATCACCGCCTCTGCAGAGAGGAGCAAACTGTATGCCAACCGTATTTCCGAAAGACTACCGCCCGTTGCTGAACCTCCGCGATACCGAGGTGGCCATCAAGCAGGTCAAGGATTTCTTTGAACGGGAGCTTGCGTCGGCGTTGCATCTGACACGGGTATCGGCGCCTCTGTTTGTCGAGCGTGCCAGCGGGCTGAATGATAATCTGAACGGTGTGGAACGGCCGGTGGATTTTGTTCTGCCGGGCGGGGAACAGATGGAGATCGTGCATTCTCTTGCCAAGTGGAAACGTATGGCGCTGCGGGTATACGGCTTTGCCGCGGGCGAGGGCCTGTATACGGATATGAATGCGATCCGCCGGGACGAAGTGCCGGATAACCTGCATTCCATATATGTGGATCAGTGGGACTGGGAGAAGGTGATACTCCGCGAGGATCGCAATACGGAGACCCTGCGTGCCACCGTAGAAACGATCTATGGCGCGCTGCGGAAGGCAGAGGCATATGTCGGTACGCTATATCCGGCGCTGCGCCCCTCGCTTCCGGAGAAAATTACTTTTCTGACGGCGCAGGGGTTGGAAGATACCTACCCGCAGTTGACGCCGAAAGAGCGGGAGACCGAAGCGGCACGTCGGTACGGCGCAATCTTCGTGATGGGGATCGGCGGTGCGCTGCGCGGTGGCGCGCCGCACGACGGTCGTGCCCCGGATTACGATGACTGGTCGCTGAACGGAGACATCCTGGTATACTATCCGTTGCTTGACACGGCGTTTGAGTTGTCTTCCATGGGAATCCGTGTCAGCGAGGAAAGTCTGCACGCGCAGCTGACGGTCAGCGGCGCATTGGACCGGGAAGCACTGCCATTCCACCGCGCCCTGCTTGCGGGAGAACTCCCGTATACGATCGGTGGAGGAATCGGGCAGTCGCGTCTGTGCATGTACCTTCTGCGGAAGGCGCACATCGGCGAGGTGCAGTCCTCTTACTGGCCCAAAGATATGCAGGAGGCCTGTGCGGAACACCATATTTCACTTCTGTAAAAGGCGCAGGGGAAATCTTCGCGCCCGGCGGCGCGTTATCCGACGACGCTGTACCGGGGTACGGCGAATGGACGGAAAACCGTCGGGGAAAGCGAAACGCAGAGATACATTACTAAAGAAAAGAAACGGAAAGAGAAACGAAAAATGAAACGAATTGCGGTAGCAGGGACGGCAGCCGTACTGCTTGTTCTTCTGGTTTTCCTTACAGGATGCCCGACATCGCAGGAACCTCCGAAGAGCATTGTGCTGTTCGATACCAACGGAAGTCCGGTGAACAGCAATTTTACGGTGGAAGCGGTGACAGGGGAGTGTATTACCGGCTGGTCGGTTGTGGCACCGGAGGGGTACGAGCACGACGGATGGTTTTACCAGGGCGAGCGCTGGGATTTTTCCACCGATAAAGTGATGGGGGATATGACGCTGGTGGCGCATTGGATCCCGCTTACCTATGTGGTGTCGTTTGAGGATGCGGAGCGGGTGTTTGCTACGCAGGAGGTCAGTTATCTTGGTCTGGTGGAGCCGCCGATGGATCCGGATGAGCCGGAGGGGATGCGTTTTGTCTGCTGGACCTA
>CALWTT010000064.1 GCA_944384545.1 uncultured Clostridia bacterium
CGGATTGTCAAACCAGAAATCCTTTACGATCCCCCGGACCGTGTCGAGCGTCCAGGCGCCCTTGCGGACCACATCGTACAGGCTCTCATAGCCAAGGCCCGCCGCGATGTTGTATTCCCTTTCCATATCCTTATTGAAAAGGTAGGCCCAGGTCACCTTGATCGCCGACAGATTCCGATCCGATACCCCCACAAACCGGCGGCCGTAGATGGTATAGGCGGTGCTGATATCCTCGCCCCACCAATCCGTCTGCCCCGGCGCCCTGGTCTTTTCAGTGTAGCAACCGCCCTCTTTTTTGTCAACTCTGCCGCATTTGCCTTTCCGCAATTTATCAAATCCGGGCAAGATCTTTCCGTTTTTTATCATACCGCACTTCCGCACCGGGCTCCGCTTTTCCTGCGGTCCGGGCATACGGAAGCTCCGGTCGGCCGCCGCGCGCAGATTCCGCAAAAAAGTTTCCCTCCGCATGATTGACAGCCGCGCCCTTTTCCTGTATAATGAAAGTAATTGAGACCGCACATACGGTCGTTCGGAAAGGAGCCGATATCGATGCCTGACTGCCGCCGCATACTGTTTACCGCCGCGCAGGGCGGCATCGGATGCAGCTTTGTCGCCGCCAATACCGCTCTGGCGCTGGCCCGCGCGGGGAACCGGGTGCTGCTGGTCGATGCCTCTCCGCTCTGCCGGACGCTCGACCTCCGGTTGGGGTGTGCCGACCGGATCGTCTATGATTTAGACGACCTGTGTGCCGGGCGTTGCGCACCGCTGCGCGCGGTGCTGACCGTACTGCCGCAGGGCGGGGAGGCAGGCGGGGCAGCGTCCCACACCGACGCCGCCGACGCTGCCGTACCGGAAAAGCGGACAAGCGGCGCACCCATGAGCGGAGCGACCGGCGGCGGTGCAAAAGGCGGCGGCGCCGATAATATGGATGCAGAAACCCGCACGGCCGCCGACAGCGGCGCAGAAGACAGGCAGGATACGGATGACGGCACAAGGGTCGGCGGTGCAAAAGACGGCGGCGCCGATGATATGGATGCAGAAACCCATACGGCCGCCGACAGCGGCGCAGAAGACAGGCAGGATACGGATAACGGCACAAGGGCCGGCGGCGCAAAAGAACAACCGGCGCCGCCCCGCTTCTCTGCTTCCCATCAACGGCGGAACGCACCGGACGGCGCACTCTTCCTCCTGCCCGGCAGCTTCCGCGTCGAGGATCTGACCGACCTTGCGCCGCTCTGCGAGGCGACCGAACGGCTGTTCCGGGAGCTTTCCGTCGATTTTCTGATCTTCGATGCGCCCGCCACCGCTCCTCTGCTCCGCATCTCTCCCTTCTTTGATACCGTCTGCCTGCTCTCCGCTCCCGATCGGACCGGCACCGAAATGGCCTCCCACGCCGCCGCAGCGCTGCGGCGCTGCGGTGCGCCCAATGTGTATCTGATCGTCAACCGGTTCCGGCTCGGAACAGACGCAAAAGAGGCAGGACAACCCCGCGCCGCTGCTCTGGTCGACGCGGCCGGCGTTCCGCTGCTTTCGCTGATCCCCTGCGGAAGCGACCGGAAAACCGACCTTTCCCTCTGCCAGCTTTCCCCCTCGCGCAAAATGCGGAAAAATCCCGCTCTGCGCGGCTGTGACAATCTGGCCGCGCGTCTTTCCGGAAAGACGCGCCCTCTGCTCAACGGGATCGTCCGGGGCCGCCGGAAACGGCGTCGGCTCCTTTACTGATACCGCACCGCACCCGACAACGATTTTTCTGGAAGGAGAACCACGACATGGAGATCGCTATCATTGCAGACGACGCAAAGAAAGAACTGATGGCGCAGTTCTGTATTGCCTATTGCGGCATTCTCAGCCGACACAACCTGTATGCCACGCAAATTACGGGAAAGTATATTGCAGACGCCACCGGCCTCCCCATTGAGTGTTTGCTCCCCGGAGAAATCGGCGGGGTGGAACAGATTGCCTCCCGTATCGCGTACAACGAAATCGATATGCTGCTGTTCTTCCGCGACCGGACCGAACACACCGACTGGGATGCCGACCGCGAGCTTCTGCGCGAATGCGATCTCAACAATGTACCGGTTGCCACCAACATTGCCACCGCAGAGGTGCTGGTGCTGGCGCTGGAGCGCGGGAACCTCGATTGGCGGGAGATTGTCAATCCCCGTTCGGATTACAACCGCCGCCGCAAGGGACAGCTCTGATCTTTCTGCTGCAAACAGCGGCGGAAAGACGTCCGCACGGAACAATCTGCGGAAAAAGGGGGCGTTTCTGCTCCCTGCGCCGCAACCATCAAAGCGCCCGGATTCTGCGGGTCGGAACATGCCCGCATGCAAAAGGCAAGGCAGCACGATTGCCTTGCCTTTTTTCGGAAGGAGGCCTGTATATGATTCCCGTTACCGTTCGGATCCGGACCCGCTTCTCCGCGGAAGGAGAGGAAAGCGAGGTTGTGGAAGTGGTCCGGCCCGGGCTCCTGTCCGAGCCGGAGCCGGGGCAGGTGTGCGTCCGGTATACGCACGAAGGGCGCGCCGTCTGCCTGACGCTGGAAAACAGCAGTCCGTGTGTTGTGAAAATCCGGCAGAGCGGAGAAACCGAGACCGAAATGGTTTTTGCGGAGGGCGGACGTCACACAGGGGTCTATCGTTTGCACGGAGGGGGAGAGATTCCGCTTACGGTCCGGACACACCGTCTGTTTTCGGAGCAGGCGCCGGAAGGGATCTTTCGTGTGGAGCTCGCATACGAAACCTGTCTTTCGGGGTTTTGCCGCCATGCGGAGCTTTCTTTGCAGATCCGGCCCCGTTCCGCCGGCACAAGCGCCGATCCGGGCAAAGCAGGCCGGAGCAGCAGGTAAACGGAGTCGGATGCCGGAGCTTCCGGCGCTATGGCGCGGGACGGGGTAGCCACGGCGCGCGGCAGCGCGGGGGGCGGAGCGGCATAGAGTCGGCGCGCTGTCGCACGGCGGGCGCGCAAAGATGGGCGCGGCGGGCGGGGGAAGATGGGCGCTGCGGCGCGGGGTTAGCGGCCTTTTTGGAAAAAGGCCTGGCGAAAAACTTACAAAATCCGCTGCGGCGGGGTGTTTGTTTCCGGGTTTTTGCCGGCGCGGGACGCAGAAAGAGGCGCAGAAAGCCCGGTACAGATGGGGCCCACAGGAAGGAACCAAAACCGAAAAGCGCCCGTCGCCACCACGGGTCGGGCGGCGGGCGCGCAAAGCGGGGCGCGA
>CALWTT010000065.1 GCA_944384545.1 uncultured Clostridia bacterium
AGCGAAGCCGAGGATATCGGTCGCCTGCTGGATGCCGCCACCGACGCGCAGCTGCGCCTGTGCGCCCCTGCCGCAAGGTCCAGGCTCGCCGGGGAAATTGCCGATATGCGGGATATCCTTCTCCGCCTGCTCGGCTCCCTCTGGGCGAATATTGACTATCCGGAGGAAGATCTTGCCGAGCTCTCCGACGGCGAGCTCCTGTGCATCCTCTCCGACCTCATCCACCGTATGCACAGTCTTGCTGCAACCTACCAGACCGGAAGAGCCATTCGCGAAGGGATCCCCGCCGTCCTCTGCGGTGCGCCCAATGTCGGCAAAAGCTCCCTGTACAACCTTTTATGCGGCGAGGAGCGCGCCATTGTAACCGAGCACGCCGGCACCACACGCGATGTGCTGGAGACCGACGTGGCGCTCGGTCGCGTCCTCCTGCATCTTTCGGATACGGCCGGTCTCCGGGAGAGTGCAGATCCCATTGAACGGATCGGAATCGATCGCGCACGCGCCTGTCTTTCGGATGCGGCGCTGATCCTTGCGGTATTTGACGGGTCGCGCCCTCTGCAACAGGATGACCGTCGCCTTCTTTCGGCTTTGCAGACAAGCCCTGCCGAGGTCATTGCCTGTATCAACAAATCCGATCTTCCCGCCCGCATCGAAGAGGAAGAGGTACGCGCCACGTTTCCCCGTCTTGTCCACCTTTCCGCAAAAGACCGACAGGGCCTTTCCGCTTTACAAGCGCTGGTGGAAGCCGATTTTACCGACGGGAAGATCGCGATCGGTCAGGATGCCGTCATCGCCGATGCCAGGCAGCATGCCGCACTTTCCCGTGCGTGTGCGCTGACCGAAAAGGCCGCGGATGCTTTTGCCGCGGGGTTGCCTGCCGATGCCGCGTCCAGCGATCTTGAACTGGCCCTCGGTGCGCTCGGCGAACTGGACGGACGTGCCGTCAGTGAGGAGATTGTTTCGGAAATCTTTCGCCACTTCTGCGTCGGAAAATAAAGAGAACCGGCCACCGGCCGGTTCTCTTCTCGGTCTTTGTATACTACCGTCTTTGGCATCCGCGGAACCTTCTTTTCCGTTTCGTGCAACACGGGCTCCCGCTTCTTTCCTGCGGCCCGATCTTTCTGTTCTTCTCTGGATGCGCTTATTCTTTTCCCTTTCCTGTCTTTTCCTGCCTGGCACGGTTTTCCCGGGCGCGCGACTGTCGCGGCAAAAAACAGTATGCGGCTACTACGACTGCCACCGCCAGTACCATACACAGGAAAATCCCGAGCGGACGCGAAATCCCCTCCGGTACAGCGGCACGGATTTCCCCGACCGCATCTGTACGCGGCGTAGTTCCGTTCTCGCCTTCCCTCGGCGAGGTGTTTTCTGTCCCTTCCTGTGTCACGAACGGGAAGAGGGAAAATGCCGAAACACGCAGCTCCGCTCCCAGTCCTCCGATCAATATGCACAAGACAAACAGTGGTATCCATATCCGCCTGCATACGGTGCGGTTTTTTCTCATGCTATCCTTTCTTTCCAAAGCGCCTTTTCCTTTCCTCACTCCCCGGACGATCGCCACTTCGCGGGAAACCCTGCCCTGCTTTTCTGCTTTCCCTGCGACATGCGCCGGCATTTTTTCCCGTACAGCCGCGTCCGGCTTTGACTGTCTTGCAGCCTGTACGCTTTTAGTATGCGGTACTCCGTCGAAAATATGAAAGGAGGATCGGACCGTGCTGGAAACCAAACATTTCCGGAAAAACGACAACGGCTTCATCTGTCAGCATTGCGGTCTTAAAGTCGAACCGCTCGGCTACTCTTCCCGCAATCATTGCCCCCGCTGTCTGTATTCCCTGCATGTAGACGAGCATCCGGGCGACCGGGCCGCGACCTGCGGCGGGCTGATGCGGCCCATACGCGTCGAACCGGACCCCAAACGGGGATTTGTGATCCTGCACCGTTGTGAGCGGTGCGGGGCACTGCGGCGCAATCGTGCCGCGCAGGATGCACCGGTTCAGCCGGACGATATTTCTCTTCTGATCCGTCTCACATCCGCCGATCAGGCACATTGAATCGGATCTTTATACGGCACGGGGTTGTCTTACCATCATCCACATTTTTCGCACCCCACCGGCTTTTTGCATAGCAACACACAACACACGGGGCCCCTATGAAAAAACAGGCACGATCATTTTTCTTTTTCGCGACATACGGGGCGTTTCACCTCCTTACGCAAAAAAAAGACCGGAGAAACATCTCCGGCCTTTTTTCCTGTACCGCTCCTTATTTATGCAACAACGGGGATACGTGTTTATACAGAAGACCCGTAATAACCGAACACAGAACTCCTTTTACCAGATTGAACGGGATCACCGTAAACAGAACCATCGTAAGCAGGTCCTGCACGACCGGAAAAATCGCGTGTCCCATCGCGACGATCTCTTCCAGCGGCAGTGCATACTGTGTGCTGTAAAAAGGAATCAGAATGTAATAATTGAAGAGCGCGCCGCACACGGCCAGCGAAAGCGTGCCGCATGCCATACCGATCAGGGCACGGCGCAGGCTCTTTTTCTTTCCGTGATAAAATAATGCAGCCGGCAGTAAATACGTACATCCAATCAGAAAATTGGCCAGTTCTCCTACAAATCCGGTCTCTGTACCCGTCAGCAACAGGTTCAGTAGATTCTTGATCAACTCGATCAGTACTCCCGCGCCCGGACCGAGTGCAAATGTGCCGATCAGGGCGACCACCTCACTGAAATCCAGTTGATAGAACGGCGGTGCCAGAAACGGCAACGGAAATTCAAACAGCATAACTACCGCTGCCATGGCCGACAGTATGCCAATTTTCGCTACGTATCGTACGGATTCTCTGCTTCTTCTTGCTTGTGTTTGCATGTTTCTCTCTCCCGATACATACGGGGTACGGAAACGGGTCGGCTCATCACCCGAAAAAAAGACAAAGGGCTCCCTTGGATCCGGGGGCCCTGTTTTTTCCCCGATCTCATTTCCCATCCGGACTTTCAGCATGCTTTGCATACTACCGTCGGTGCAGGAATTTCACCCGCTCGGCGCTTGCGCGTTCGTGGACTGTCACCACCGGTATGGAATTACACCAAACCCCAAAGATCGTTTCTTTCTGTATAAAATTCAGCAACAGATTCTGCTTTTACAGGATATGCGGCGGCCACGGAAAGAATGCCGGGATTTTCCCGGCATTCTTTCCCTCTCCGCGATCCGGACATACCAGACGCGGCTCGACCGTTTTACCGATTACTCGATGATGTCAACCACGACGCCCGAACCAACCGTTCTGCCGCCCTCGCGGATAGCAAAACGCAGGTTCTTCTCACATGCGATCGGGGTGATCAGCTCCACCGTCATCTTTACATTATCACCGGGGCGGCACATTTCCACGCCCTCCGGCAACTGAATCACACCGGTAACGTCAGTCGTTCTGAAATAGAACTGAGGACGATAGCCCGAGAAGAACGGCTTCTGACGTCCGCCTTCCTTCTCTGTCAGAACGTATACCTGGCCCGTGAACTTCGTATGCGGATGGATCGAGCCCGGCTTGCAGAGTACCTGACCGCGCTCAATCTCGTTCTTCTGAATGCCGCGCAGCAGCGCACCGATATTATCACCAGCTTCTGCAAAGTCCATGATCTTGTGGAACATTTCGATACCGGTAATGACCGTCTGCTTTTTCTCGGTGCTCAGACCAACGATTTCCACGGTTTCGCTCATCTTCACGACTCCGCGCTCGACACGACCGGTTGCAACCGTACCACGGCCGGAAATCGAGAACACGTCCTCAACCGGCATCAGGAAGGGCAGATCGTCATTTCTTGCAGGGGTCGGAATATACTCGTCTACCGCATCCATCAGCTCTTTGATGCAGGCATACTCGGGAGCATTCGGATCCCTCGACGTGCTCTCCAGCGCGACACGCGCAGAGCCGCGGATGATCGGAACATCATCACCGGGGAAGTCATATTCACTCAACAGATCGCGGACTTCCATCTCTACCAGATCCAGAAGTTCCGGATCATCCACAATATCGCACTTGTTCATGAATACGACAATGGCCGGAACGCCGACCTGACGGGCAAGCAGCACGTGCTCACGGGTCTGCTGCAGAGGGCCGTCGGTACCCGCTACTACCAGGATCGCACCGTCCATCTGCGCCGCACCCGTAATCATGTTCTTTACGTAGTCTGCGTGGCCGGGGCAGTCAACATGCGCATAATGACGCTTCGCCGTCTGATACTCAACATGTCGCGTGTTGATTGTGATTCCACGCGCTCTCTCTTCCGGTGCGTTGTCAATCTGATCATATGCCATGAAGTCGATCGTGGAATCGCTCAGCGACAGGTACTTCGTGATCGCAGCCGTCAATGTGGTCTTGCCGTGGTCAACGTGACCAATGGTGCCGATATTCACATGCGGTTTGGTTTTTTCGAATTTCGCCTTTGCCATTGTGATAGCCTCCTAAATATTTTTTTCTTTTTTATTTTCTTTCGCGTAACACCGTACGCCGGTTTCCCTTATCCGTTTTCCGCCTTTGCGCGGTTCTTGATAATCTCTTCCTGAATCGACTTCGGTACTTCCGTGAATCCGTTCGGCTCCATCGAATACACACCGCGTCCCTGCGTTCTCGAACGCAACGCCGTCGCGTATCCGAACATCTCGCCTAACGGCACGCTCGCCGTAATCTGCTGACCGCCTGCCACCGGTTCCATTGCCTCAATCGATCCGCGGCGGGAATTCAGGTCGCCAATAACATCGCCCATATATTCATCCGGCATTGTTACATTGACCTTCATGATCGGTTCCAGCAGCACGGGATTTGCCTTCTTCATGGCTTCCTTGAACGCCATCGAACCCGCGATCTTAAAGGCCATTTCCGAAGAGTCTACCTCGTGATAGGTACCGTCATACAGCGTTACCTTCACATCCACCACATTGTAGCCCGCCAGAACACCGGTCTGCATCGCGCCCTGGATACCTGCATCGACGGCCGGAATGAATTCCTTCGGAATCGCACCGCCCGTTACCGCGTTGATGAACTCATATCCCTTACCCGACTCGTTCGGCTCCACCGTGATCTTGACATGACCGTACTGACCTTTACCACCCGACTGACGCGCATACTTCGTTTCCTGATCCACTTTCTTCCGGATCGTTTCCTTATATGCAACCTGCGGATTCCCTACGTTTGCTTCTACCTTGAATTCACGCAGAAGGCGGTCCACTATGATCTCCAGGTGCAACTCGCCCATTCCGGCAATAATCGTCTGGCCGGTTTCCTCATCCGTGTAGGTACGGAAAGTCGGGTCCTCCTCCGCCAGCTTCGCCAGCGCAATGCCCATCTTTTCCTGACCGGCCTTGGTCTTCGGCTCGATCGCTACCCGGATAACCGGTTCCGGAAATTCCATCGATTCCAGAATGATCGGATGCTTTTCGTCGCAGAACGTGTCACCTGTCGTCGTATAGCGCACCCCGATCGCCGCCGCAATATCTCCCGTATAGACGGCATCGATATCCTTACGGTCATTGGAGTGCATCTGCAGGATACGCCCGAATCGCTCTTCCTTATCCTTGGTCGAATTGTATACGGCCGACCCCTTCTCGATATATCCGGAATAGACACGGAAGAAGCAGAGCTTTCCTACAAACGGATCCGTCGCAATCTTGAAGGCAAGGGCCGAAAACGGCTCTTCATCTGACGCGCGGCGCTCGTCTTCCTCACCCGTTTCAGGATTTACACCACGGATTGCCGGAATGTCCGTAGGCGCCGGCATATAATCGATGATGGCATCCAAAAGCTTCTGTACGCCTTTGTTCTTGTAGGATGTTCCGCATACCACCGGCACCAGCTTATTGTCTATGCATGCCTTCCGGAGTGCTGCTTTCAGTTCCTCCACCGTAATTTCGTCGCCGTTGCAGTACTTCTCAAACAGCTCCTCGTCTGTTTCACAGATCGATTCTACCATTTCGCTCCGGTAGGTTTCGGCTTTTTCCCGCAGCTCCTCCGGAATCTCTTCCACACGCATGTCCTTACCAAGGTCATCGTAGTATACGTCCGCCTTCATCTCCATCAGGTCGATGATTCCGCGGAAACTCGATTCCGCACCGATCGGCAACTGGATCGGCACCGGGTGCGTATGCAGACGTTCCTTCATCATGTCCACCACACGGAAAAAATTCGCTCCCGTGATGTCCATTTTGTTCACGTATGCCATACGCGGTACCGCGTATTTGTCCGCCTGCCGCCATACGGTTTCGGACTGCGGCTCCACTCCGCCCTTCGCGCAGAATACCGTAACCGATCCGTCCAGTACACGCAGCGAACGCTCTACCTCGACCGTAAAGTCTACGTGTCCGGGCGTGTCGATGATGTTGATCCGGTACTGATTCTCTTTCTTGAACGCGGGGTCGTTATGCGCTTTTTCCTGACACTGAGTCGGAATCCAGTAACACGTTGTCGCCGCTGAGGTAATGGTGATACCGCGCTCCTGCTCCTGGACCATCCAGTCCATCGTCGCCGCGCCGTCATGCACCTCCCCGATGCGGTGGGTTTTCCCCGTATAAAACAAGATCCGTTCAGTCGTTGTGGTCTTACCGGCATCGATATGCGCCATGATGCCGATGTTACGTGTCATAGCCAGCGACACGTCTCTTGCCATTGCTTTTTCCTCCTTGTTTTATACGGTTCTCAGAATCTGTAGTGCGCAAAAGCCTTGTTTGCTTCTGCCATACGGTGCGTCTCTTCTTTCTTCTTGAAAGATCCGCCCATTCCGGCCTTCGCATCCAGAATCTCCTGCGCCAGGCGTTCTGCCATGGTCTTCTCACTGCGCGTTCTGGAATACGCCGTGATCCAACGCAGGCCAAGGGTCTGGCGGCGTTCCGCCCGAACCTCTACCGGTACCTGGTAGTTCGAGCCGCCTACACGGCGGGCTTTTACTTCCAGCACCGGCATCACATTCTCAAGAGCTGCCGTAAAGACTTCCAGTGCATTCTGACCGGATTTTGCTTCCACCATCGCGAATGCTTCGTATACAATCTTCTGGGCCACACCCTTCTTGCCATCCAGCATGATGTTGTTGATCAGTCTGGTGACCAGCTTCGAATGATATACCGGATCCGGCAATACGTCTCTTTTGGATATTTGACCTCTTCTCGGCACTGTGCTTCCCTCCTTCATTCATCTTAATGATATCACAGGTACTCGGAAGTTTCCTCCCGTGAGTGCTCGTCAGTCCATAATCGGATATAAACCACTCAATTACAGCCACTGATGACGCACATTTTTCGGAACCCGTTCGGTTCCCTTACTTCTTCGGGCGCTTCGCTCCGTACTTCGAACGGCCCTGCTTCCGGTTCGCCACGCCCTGCGCATCCAGCTTCCCGCGGATAATGTGATACCGCACGCCAGGCAGATCCCGTACACGGCCGCCGCGGATCAGTACTACCGAGTGCTCCTGAAGGTTGTGCCCGATTCCCGGAATGTAGGTCGTTGCTTCCATTCCGTTGGTCAGACGCACACGCGCTATCTTACGCAACGCCGAGTTCGGTTTCTTCGGGCTCGTCGTCGTTACCTTCGTGCACACGCCTCTCTTCTGCGGCGCGCTCTGGTCCGTCGGACGGTTGGTCAGCGAGTTGAATCCTCTCTGCAATACCGGGGTCTTCGATTTGTACACCGACTTCGAACGTCCGTTCTTGACCAGTTGGTTAAATGTTGGCATCTTCTTCCTCCTTCTTCTGTAATTGGTGTTTATATATACGGTGCCTGTCCAGACCAGGCCCGGTATACACGTTTTCCCATAGGCAGCCTTATGGCTACCCCATACGTAGACATCCTATTATATCATTTTCTTTTCTTCCTTGTCAAGTACTTTCCCTGCAAAATCTCAAATTATTTCTTTCCTTCTCCTTCCTTGCACGGGAAACAGCGGGGCTTCGGCATTTGCCGTAGCCCCGCTGTTCCTCTTACGCAAAAAATCCTTCTTCCTTGCTTTCCTCGTGACTGTTTATACTTCCGCCACGTCGGCTTCGGTCCGGTTATCCGACTCCGCGTCTGCCACCTCCGGCATATCCGTATCGTCGTCTTCCATACCTTCGCCGGTTATATCATCCGACAGCGTTTCTTCGCCGTTCTCATACACAATCCCCGCGTCCATGTCCGCCGCCTCTTCTTCGCGCCGCGCCTCTGCGCCGGTATCCTCGATTTCCAGATCCCGGTAACGCGCAAGGCCGGTTCCCGCCGGAATCAGCTTGCCGATGATGACATTTTCTTTCAACCCGAGCAGCCGGTCCACTTTTCCCCGGATCGCCGCCTCGGTCAGAACCTTCGTCGTCTCCTGGAACGACGCTGCCGACAGGAAGGATTCCGTCATCAGCGATGCCTTGGTGATACCAAGCAGCACCGGCGAGGTCACCGCCTCACGCAGGGCAACCTCTCCCGCCGCAACACGCGCCGCAATGGCATCGTTCTCTTCACGCAGTTCCAGAACGTCTACCGTTGCACCGCCCAGCAGCGATGTGTCTCCGGCATCTTCCACTTTGACCTTCCGCGTCATCTGCCGCGCAATAACCTCGACGTGCTTGTCGTTGATCTCCACATCCTCCGTACGGTACACCTTCTGTACTTCCCGGATGATATAGTCATATGCCGCGTCCAGTCCGTTCAGACGCAGCACGTCCTGCGGACTCAGGTATCCTTCGGTCAGCGCCTGGCCCCGCGTCACCGCGTCGCCCTCACGCACAATCAGACGCATTCCGAACGGGATATCGTATACCTCCATCGATCCGTCCGGTGCCGTTACCGTCACCTTCGAAATCTTCTTTTCGGTCTGGATACTCACAGCGCCATCGATCTCACACACCACCGCCGTTTTCTTCGGACGACGCGCTTCAAACAGCTCCTCGATACGCGGCAGACCCTGTGTAATATCGGATCCGGCCACACCCCCCGTATGGAAGGTCCGCATCGTCAGCTGCGTACCCGGTTCCCCGATCGACTGTGCTGCGATGACACCGACCGCTTCTCCGATGCTGACCTCCTTGCCGGAAGCCAGATCCGCTCCGTAGCAGTGCGCACATACGCCGCGACGCGACAGACAACGCAGGATCGAGCGTACTTCCAGCGAGTGAATACCGGATGCCACAATCGCGTCCGCCGCCGCCTCGTCGATCATGCAGTCGTCTCCGATGATCAGAGCGCCCGTCGTCGGATCGGTCACATCTCCGATCGTAAAGCGCCCGACAAGACGCTCCTTGAAAGATTCCAGCTCCTTGCCGTCATTGTTCAGAATCTCGCTCACGACTATACCGTGACGCGATCCGCAATTCTCCTCACGCACAATCACATCCTGCGATACATCTACAAGACGCCGTGTCAGGTAACCCGAGTCCGCTGTACGCAACGCCGTATCCGACAGTGACTTACGCGATCCCTTCGCACCCGTAAAATATTCCAGCATCGTCAGGCCTTCGCGGAAGTTCGATTTGATCGGAATTTCAATCGTCTTACCGGATGTCGCAAACATCAGTCCGCGCATGCCTGCCAGCTGACGCATCTGCTTGGTCGAGCCCCGCGCACCGGAGGTCGCAATCATGTTGATCGAGTTGTAACGGTCAAAGCCGTCCAGCAGCTTCTTCGTCAGCTTTTCGGTCGTTGCATCCCAGATGCCGATGACCTGCTTATACCGTTCCTCGTTCGAGAGCACGCCTTCCTCCTGATACAGCCGGTTGACCTCTTCCACCGCCTGCTCCGCTTCATGGATGATCGCGGGCTTCTCAGGCGGGATCGTCATATCGTACACCGAAATCGAAAGGCCACTGCGCGTGGAATATTTGTACCCCATCGCCTTGATCTCATCCAGCACCGCCGCCGCTGTCGGAAATCCGTGATACCGGATACAACGGTCCACTATATCCTTCAGCTTCTTGCTGTCACAGACAAAGTCCACTTCCAGATCAAACGCATGCTCCGGATCGCTCCGGTCCACATACCCCAGCGACTGCGGAATCTTGCTGTTGAAAATCAAACGTCCCAGCGTGGCGGGGATGATCTTTGACTGCATCACGCCGTCCACTTCCCGCTCCACGCGTACGCGGATTGCCGCATGCATGCCAAGCTGGCCGTTCTCGTATGCCATCACGGCCTCGTCAAAGTTCCGGAAGCAACGGCCCTCCCCGCGCTCCCCGGGCTTATCCAGTGTCAGGTAGTAGGAGCCCAGCACCATATCCTGTGAGGGAACCGTCACCGCATGGCCGTTCAGCGGCTTCAGCAGGTTGTTGCAGGAAAGCATCAGAAAACGCGCCTCCGCCTGTGCCTCCGGCGAAAGAGGCAGGTGAACCGGCATCTGGTCGCCGTCAAAGTCGGCATTAAAGGCCGAGCAGACCAGCGGATGCAGGCGGATTGCACGCCCTTCCACAAGCACCGGCTCAAATGCCTGAATCGACAGACGGTGCAGGGTGGGTGCGCGGTTCAGCAGCACCGGGTGCTCCCGAATCACATATTCCAGTGCATCCCACACGTCCGGAAATACCTTCTCTACTTTCTTCTTTGCATCCTTGATGCTGGTGGCCTTTCCGGTTTCGATCAGGCGCTTCATCACAAACGGCTTGAACAGTTCCAGCGCCATTTCCTTCGGCAGACCGCACTGATAGATCTTCAGATCCGGACCCACTACAATCACCGAACGGCCGGAGTAGTCTACGCGTTTTCCGAGCAGATTCTGACGGAAGCGTCCCTGCTTGCCCCGCAACATCTCCGAGAGAGATTTCAGCGGACGGTTGGATGCGCCGGTCACCGGCTTTCCACGACGGCCGTTGTCGATCAGTGCATCTACAAATTCCTGCAGCATGCGCTTCTCGTTCCGGATGATGATGTCCGGCGCGCTCAGCTCGATCATCTTCTTCAGACGGTTGTTCCGCGCGATCACGCGGCGGTATAGCTCGTTCAGATCCGATGTCGCAAACCGTCCGCCGTCCAGCTGGACCATCGGTCGCAGATCCGGCGGAATCACCGGCAATGCTTCCAGAATCATCCATGCGGGATTGTTCCCGGATTTCCGGAAGGCTTCCACCACTTCCAGACGCTTGATGATCCGCAGCTTCTTCTGTCCGCCGGCCTGTACAAGCTCCTCACGCAGCTGCCTGGACAACGCTTCGATATCGATCTGCTGCAAAAGCTCCTTGATCGCCTCCGCACCCATGCCCGCGCGGAAATCGTTCTCGTATTTCTCGTAGGCTGCGTCGTATTCCGTATCGGTCAGAAGCTGCATCCGTTCCAGCGGTGTGTTCCCGGGGTCCACGACGATGTACCGCGCATAGTACAGCACCTTTTCCAGAAGACGCGGCGATATGTCCAGCAGAAGCCCCATCCGCGACGGTATCGCACGGAAATACCAGATGTGCGATACCGGACATGCAAGCTCTATGTGCCCCATCCGCTCACGACGCACCTTCTTGGTCGTGACCTCCACGCCGCACTTCTCGCAGATCTTGCCCTTGAACCGACCGCGCTTGTACTTCCCGCACTGGCACTCCATTTCCTTCATCGGACCGAAAATCCGCTCGCAGAAAAGGCCGTCCTTTTCGGGCCGCAGCGTACGGTAATTGATCGTTTCCGCCTTTGTAACCTCTCCGTGCGACCAGCTGCGGATCATCTCCGGTGATGCAAGACCGATCCGGATCGAATCAAATACACTTCTTTTCATTGGCTGTTACCGCACCCCGCGCACAGCGCAGGGGGCGTTTCCCCTCTCGTTTTAGTTTGCCGGTATCCGGAACATCGTCCGATCAGAACTCCTCGTCAAACCCGTCCGACGCGGCATCTCCATCCTCACCGAACGCGTCAAATCCATCCTCTTCGCCTTCGTAGGAATCCTCCTCCGCATCTTCCTCCTCGCCGTCCGTCATTTCTTCGTACGCCTCATCGCTTTCTTCTTCCCCTGTATAACGCCGGTCTACCGCGCTCTCTACTTCTTCCAGCGTATTCATCGTAGGCGTATCGTCCTCTATCAGATCCGACAGCTCGATCTCCTCGCCGCTCTTGTCCATCACGCGCACATCCAGTGCCAGCGACTGCAGCTCCTTGACCAGCACCTTGAAGGATTCCGGAATGCCCGGGGTCGGGATATTCTCGCCCTTCACGATCGCCTCATAGGTCTTGGTACGGCCGGTAATATCGTCGCTCTTTACCGTCAGAATTTCCTGCAACGTATAGGCCGCGCCGTATGCTTCCAGCGCCCACACTTCCATCTCACCGAAGCGCTGACCGCCGAACTGGGCCTTTCCGCCCAGAGGCTGCTGTGTAACCAACGAGTACGGACCGTTCGAACGCGCGTGGATCTTATCGTCGACCAGATGGTGCAGCTTCAGGTAGTACATGATGCCCACCGTCACGGGATTGTCGAACGGTTCGCCCGTCCGCCCGTCGTACAGCGTCGTCTTGCCGTCGATCACCTTGACATCGTGATCCTTCCGGTATTCTTCCAGGCGCGCCGCGTCGCCTTCGATCTCCGCCGGCAGACGCTGCAGGTCCTTGCGGCCATTCTCGTCCACCACCTCGGTAAACAGCGCCTTTCCGATGACGTTCTCCCCCTCGCGGATCTCCCGGCAGAAGCCTGCCTCGCGCATCCATTCGATGATATCCTTCTCATTCGCACCGTCAAATACCGGCGTCATGATCTTGTACCCCAGCTGCTTGGCCGCAAATCCAAGATGCACTTCCAGCACCTGACCGATGTTCATACGTGACGGCACGCCCAGCGGGTTCAGCACGATGTCCAGCGGGGTTCCGTCTGCCAGAAACGGCATATCCTCCGGCGGCAGAATCCGCGACACGACACCCTTGTTCCCGTGACGGCCTGCCATCTTATCCCCTACCGAAATCTTACGCTTCTGCGCCACATATACACGTACCACTTTGTTCACGCCCGGAGCCAGATCGTCCGAATTCGAACGGTCGAATTCCTTGACATCCACCACAATCCCGGATTCTCCGTGCGGCAGCTTCAGCGAGGAATCGCGTACCTCCCGCGCCTTTTCCCCGAATATCGCACGCAGCAGGCGCTCCTCCGGCGTCAGTTCGGTTTCTCCCTTCGGCGTTACCTTTCCGACCAGGATATCTCCTGCATGGACCTCGGTACCCAGACGCACAATTCCCTCCGCGTCCAGATCCTTCAAAGCATCCTCGCCCACGTTCGGGATCTCGCGCGTGATTTCCTGCGGTCCAAGACGCGTGTCCCGTGCTTCAATCGAATATTCCTCGATATGAATGGAAGTGTATACATCGTCCCGGACAAGACGCTCGTTCAGCAGAACCGCGTCCTCATAGTTGTATCCTTCCCAGGTCATGAATCCGATCAGCGCGTTCTTGCCGAGCGAGATCTCCCCGTCGGCCGTCGCCGGTCCGTCCGCGATCACCTGTCCCTTCTCCACCCGCTCGCCTACCGATACGATCGGGCGCTGATTGACGCAGGTCCCCTGGTTCGAACGCTTGAATTTGATCAGGTCATACGTGTCCTTACGCCCGCTGTCGGTCACAATCACAATCTGCACCGACTCCGAACGCTCTACCGTACCGCTTTCCCTGGCCAGTACCACTGCACCCGAGTCCACCGCCGCCTTGTATTCCATGCCCGTCGCCACGATCGGCGCCTCGGTCACCATCAGCGGCACCGCCTGCTTCTGCATGTTTGAGCCCATCAGTGCACGCGTGTTGTCGTCGTTTTCCAGAAACGGGATCATCGCCGTCGCCACCGATACAACCATGCGCGGCGATGCGTCCATGTAATCGATCTTCTCGCGATCCACCTCCAGGATCTCGGCACGCTCACGTGCGATGACACGGCGGTTCAGAAAATGCCCTTCCGCATCCAACGGCTCGTTTGCCTGTGCGATGATGTAGTTATCCTCTACATCCCCCGTCATATATTCGATCTCGCCGGTCACACGCCCGGTCGCCTTGTCCACGCGGCGATAGGGCGCTTCCAGAAATCCGTATTCGTTGATCCGCGCATAGGTTGCCAGGTAGGAGATCAGCCCGATGTTCGGGCCTTCCGGCGTCTCCACAGGGCACATGCGGCCGTAGTGTGTATAATGTACGTCACGCACATCAAAAGAGGCACGGTCACGCGAAAGTCCGCCAGGGCCCAACGCCGACAGACGACGCTTGTGGGTCAGCTCGGCCAGAGGGTTGTTCTGATCCATGAACTGCGACAGCGGCGAAGAACCGAAAAACTCACGGATCGCCGTTCCCACCGGACGCGTATTGATCAGAGACTGCGGTGTCATCTCCTCCGAGTCGTGGACCGACATGCGCTCCTTGATATTCTTGTCCATCCGGGCAAAGCCGATCCGCATCTGGTTCTGCAGCAGCTCGCCCACACAGCGCAGACGACGGTTCCCGAGATGGTCGATATCGTCAAAGTTCCCCACCCCGTGCGACAGGTTCAGCAGATAGTTGATCGATGCAAAAATATCATCCTTGGTAATATGCTTGGGAGAAAGCTCCGCCGCACGCGCACGGGCCTTGGCGCGCACCGCCGTCCGGCGTTCTTCCTCCCCTGCCAGCGGCAACTCCTCTGCCACAGCATCCAGAATCTCACGAAGAACGCTGTACCGTACCCGCTCACTCACACCGCATCCCGATAGATCGTATCCCAGTACTGCAACCGGATCCACGGTTCCGTTCCCGAACACGCGCACCGTCGCCCCTGCCTCGGTCCGTACCGTGACCGCGTTCACCGCCGCGCGCTCGATCGCCATCGCCAGTTCGCGCGTCAGATAACTGCCCGCTTCCGCCAGCAGCTCGCCCGTCAGCGGGCTGACCACGTCCTCGCACAGCGTATGTCCCTTGATCCGGTTCCCCAGCGCCAGCTTCTTATCGTACTTGTACCGACCCACCGGTGCAAGATCGTATCGCTTCGGATCAAAAAACAGGTTGTTCACCAGAATCTGCGCGCTTTCCACAAGCGGAGGCTCGCCCGGCCGCAGCTTCTTATAGATCTCCTTCAGCGCTTCTTCCCCGAGCGTCGTCTGATTTTCGTTCGAAAGCGCCGCACACTCGTCCTTCGCACATGTCGCCGTCAGAATTTCTTCCTCGCCGAACATCCGCGCGATATCCTCATCGCTTTCTTCTCCCAATGCACGGATCAGAACCGTGATCGGGATCTTGCGCGTCTTATCAATTTTTACATAAAATACATCGTTCGCATCCGTCTCGTATTCCAGCCACGCTCCGCGGTACGGAATCACCGTCGCCGTGTAACTCCGCTTGCCTGTCTTGTCCAGCGCACTGTCATAATAGATGCCGGGTGAGCGAACCAGCTGCGACACGATCACTCGCTCCGCTCCGTTGATCACGAAGGTACCGTTGTCGGTCATCAGCGGAAAATTCCCCATGAAAATCTCGGACTGCTTCACTTCCCCTGTCTGCTTGTTCGTCAGCCGGACCTCCACGCGCAGTGGCGCGTCATAGGTCACATCCCGGTCCTTGCACTCCTCCACCGGATACCGCGGATGCGCCGTGTCCAACGTGTAGTCGACAAATTCAATGCTCAGGTTCCCTGAGTAGTCAACGATCGGTGAAACATCCCGCAGTACATCCCGCAGTCCCACGTCCAGGAACCACTGAAAGGACTTCTTCTGAACCTCAATCAGATTTGGCATCTCCAGCGCTTCGTCGATCTTTGCAAAGCTCATTCTCAGGTTCTTGCCAAGCTTCTGGGGTTTTACCATGCTAGAATCACTCCATTTCATGTAATTTTCAGGTCTGCTTCGCTCTTCTTGCCCGTCCTGCCCCTCCCTTTTTTCCCGCGTCCCGCCGTCCGGACCGCTTTTTCAGGCCATAGAGAGGCAATTATAATGCAGTTTACTATTATATCATCTGTTCTTCCGGTTGTCAAGGGGATTTTGGTATTTTTATACAGTTTTTTCTTTCTCATCCCCTCCCTCTGTTCACGTCCCTCTCCCGCCCGCCGCACGGCAAAAAAAAAGAGCGTCCCGCAGGACGCTCTTCCGTATTTCCGGTTTTCCCGGTTGTATCCCATTGCTTGCGCAATACGGCTCCGGCCGTCGGATCAATACATGCCACCCATGCCGCCACCCATGCCGGGATTGGCGGCCGGTGCAGGATTCTCTTCCTTCTTCTCCGACACTACCGCTTCGGTTGTCAGAACCGTCGCCGCAACCGATGCCGCGTTCTTCAACGCGCTTCTGGTCACCTTCGCCGGATCCACAATACCGGTTTCCATCATATCCACATAGGTCTCGCGCGCCGCATCAAACCCGTAGTTCGGCTTGCGGCTGCGGCGGATCTTATCCACAATCACACCGCCGTCGAACCCTGCGTTCTCCGCGATCTGACGCATCGGTGCTTCCAGCGCTTTCGCAACAATCCGCGCACCGGTCTTCTCTTCTCCATCCAGCGAAGCGATCAGCTTCTCAATGTCGCCGATCACGTTCACATACGCGGTGCCGCCGCCGGCCACAATGCCTTCCTCCACAGCCGCACGCGTCGCGTTCAGAGCATCTTCGATCCGCAGTTTCTTTTCTTTCATCTCGGTCTCTGTCGCGGCGCCTACCTTGATCACCGCAACGCCGCCCGCCATCTTGGCAAGACGCTCCTGCAGCTTCTCTTTATCGAATTCCGACGTTGTCGTTTCCAGCGCCGCACGGATCTGCGCCACACGGCCCTTGATCTCTTCCGAGCTGCCCGCGCCGTCTACGATGATGGTATTCTCCTTTGTAATCTTGACCTGTCTTGCACGGCCCAGCTGTGCCACGGTCGTTTCTTTCAGCTCAAGACCCAGCTCATCCGTAATCACCTCGCCGCCCGTCAGCACCGCAATGTCGCGCAGCATTTCCTTGCGGCGATCGCCAAAGCCCGGTGCCTTGACCGCCACGCAGGTGAAGGTCCCACGCAGTTTGTTCAGGACCAGCGTTGTCAGCGCTTCGCCCTCTACATCCTCCGCGATGATCAGCAGTTTCTTGCCCGACTGCATCACCTGTTCCAGCAGGGACAGAATGTCCTGAATATTCGAGATCTTCTTGTCGGTAATCAGAATCAGCGCATCGTCCAGCACCGCTTCCATCTTATCCGTATCCGTCACCATGTACGGAGACAGATAACCGCGGTCAAACTGCATGCCTTCCACAACCTCGCAGTAGGTCTCCGCAGACTTGGATTCCTCTACCGTGATTACACCGTCCGAGGATACCTTTTCCATCGCGTCCGCAATCAGCTTTCCGATGACTTCATCCCCCGCCGATATGGTGCCGACACGTGCGATGTCCGCACTGCCGTCCACCTTCTTCGCGTTGTGCAACAGAGCGGCGGCCGCCGTATCCACGGCCTTCGCAATGCCCTTCCGCAGCTCCATTGGGTTCGAACCCGCCGCTACATTCTTCATCCCTTCATGGATGATTGCCTGCGCCAGCAGCGTAGCCGTCGTGGTTCCGTCGCCCGCAGCATCGTTCGTCTTCGAGGCAACCTCACGGACCAGCTGGGCACCCATGTTCTCGGCTGCATCTTCCAGTTCGATTTCCTTCGCGATCGTCACACCATCGTTCGTGATCAGCGGCGTGCCGTATTTCTTGTCCAGAACCACGTTCCGGCCCTTCGGTCCCAGCGTGATCTTCACCGTATCTGCCAGCTGGTCAATCCCACGCAGCAACGCATTTCTCGCATCGATTCCGTACAGTATATTCTTTGCCATGGTTTCTCTCCCCCTTACTCCACAACTGCCAGTATGTCGTCGTTGCGGACAATGTTATATTCCTTGCCGTCGCATTTGATTTCGGTCCCCGCGTATTTGCTCACGATCACACGGTCGCCGACCTTTACCGACATCTTTACTTCCTTACCGTCTACCATGCCACCCGGGCCTACCGCTATTACTTCGGCTACCTGCGGCTTCTCTTTGGCACTCCCCGGCAGAATGATGCCGGTCTTTGTGGTTTCTTCTACCTCGGTCGCGCATACCACTACGCGATCGCCCAGCGGTTTGATTGTCATGACTCTTTTCTCCTCCGTTTTCTCTGTTCTTACCTTAGCACTCAAAAGATATGAGTGCTAACTTCTGGTTATTATTGTAACGCACCTTCCGTAAAAATCAAGGGTTTCCCGCAAATGTTCACACTTAATTAACAAATAGACAAAACGCAGAGAAAGTCCCCCTCCCCTGCGCATGTTTTTTATGTTCCGTCCGACAGTTCCTCACGCAGAAATTCCAGGATCCGACGTTCCTCCCGCGATACCTTTACCTGCGTCAGGCCCAGTGCTGCCGCCGTTTCGCTCTGCGAGCAGTCCCGGAAATACCGCAGCAGTACGATCTTCCGACGCAGCTCCGGCAATTTATCAATGGCCATCGATACCGCCAGGCGATTAAAGCTGCGCAGATTCTCTTCCTCGTTGCTCAGCGTGCTCTCCAATGTGGGACTGTCCTCGTCATTGTACAGCATATCCGACAGCGATACCACCGGTGCAATCGCATCCAGCGCCGCGGCCGCTTCCTCCGGCGTCGTGCCGCAACGCGCCGCCAGCTCCGATAGGCGCAGCTCTCCCTCTCCCGCTGCAAGGCTCCGCTCCCGCTCCGCCGCCAACGCTGCTCCCAGACGCTTCTGTGTCCGCGAGACCTTGATCGGACCGTCGTCCCGCAGAAAACGGCGGATTTCACCGAAGATCAATGGCACCGCATAGGTTGAAAAGGCGCACGCCCGCTCCGGGTCAAAGGTCCGGATCGCTTTCAGAAGTCCGATGCTCCCGATCTGCACCAGCTCCTCCATCTCGTACCCCCGTCCCGAAAACCGTTGCGCCACATGGTTGACAAGGCCTCCGTTCCGACGCACAAGCAGGTCTGCTGCACGCGCATCCCCGGCCTGCGCCTGTGCGATCAGGCGCAGATTCTCTCCATATTTTCCTGTACTTCCCACCGCCCCCGCAGGAATCGGCTCGCTCTTTTCCCTGACTGCTTTCAATGCGGCCTCCGGTTCTCGGCCGGGTTTCAGGACAGCTTCTTCCACATCACAACCCGCGTACCGCGCCCCACCGTCGAAGAAACCGACAGCCGACTCATGAAATTCTCCATCACCGAAAATCCCATGCCGCTGCGCTCTCCGCTCCGGTCGGTCGTAAACAGCGGCTGCATCGCCGCCGCTACGTCTGCGATTCCGCATCCACGGTCCCGGATCTCAATCCGGATCTGCCTGTCCTCATACAACCCGACGGTTATGTAGATCATGCCGCCGCGGCCGCCATATGCATGTACGATACAGTTCGTTACCGCCTCCGATACCGAACATTTTATGTCCGCCAGTTCCTCCAGGTTCGGGTCCGCCTGCGCACAGAACGCCCCCACCAGCGCACGGCAGCTGCCTTCGTTCACCGAAAGCGCCGGTATCTGGATCCGGATCTCGTTGACTGCTTTCACTGTCTGTCTCTCCTCTCTTTGCTCAGCCCGTCCACCGTCAGGCCGCTGATCCGCTCCATCCCCGCCAGCCGAAAGATCCGCAGCATCCGCTCGTCCGCATCGCACAGCCGCATCGTGCAGCCGAAATGACGGCACACCGCCAGTCGTCCCAGTATCAGACCCAGCCCCGAGCTGTCCATAAAACTTACACCGCTCAGCGACAGAATAAATTCGCGCGGATGATACAGGTACAGTTGCCGATCCAGTTTCTCTCGCAGCACTCCCGCACTGTGATGGTCTACCTCCCCCACCACGCGCACCGTCAGACTTCCGTCTGAAAAGGCCGCGCAGATCGGTTCCTCCGTTGTCTTCTCCATTTCTCGTTTCCTCTTCCTCTTCCTTGTCCTTAACCCTTGTTCCTTTTCTTCGGCTCTGCCGCTCTCATTGTAGCACGCCGCCCGTCCGGATTTTGTCAAACTTTGACGGCAACAAAAAAGTCCGACAGTTCCCACTGTCGGACTTCTCCGTTGTTTTCCCATTGCCTGTGTCTTTTTGAAAAATCCAAGGATCACACGCAGTCTTTCCGCGCACTCAGCGCTGTCTTTACAGAAATTCTTCCTCGGATACCTGCTCTTCGCAGGGGATCTCTACCTTCTTAGGCGCTTCGCTTTCCTCTTCTACACCGCAGGCAAGATCGGCCGCAATCTGATCTTCATCGATATCATCTTCCTCCGAAGCCAGCGCTTCCTTTACCGCCTCAAATTCCTCACACGTCTCCCGATGCATCTGTGCCAATAGCATTGCTGCCGCTCCTCCCTCGGCCGCCGATACCGCCAAAAATGCGCCTGCTATGCTCTTCTTCCGCACA
>CALWTT010000066.1 GCA_944384545.1 uncultured Clostridia bacterium
TGAAAAATGCAAAGGCTTTACCGCTTGGCATAAGCGTGATTTATTTCAGCAACAAAAGCAAAAATATATATGCCGATTTGCCGCCCGATAAAGAGCAAGCAAAACGGCTGTCAAAGCGGATCTATAAAGACGCAATGACAGCCGTTTGCACGGAGCAGGCCAGCGGCAAGGCATTAGCCCCGGCTTGCGACTAATTGTTTTCCGTATAGCGGATAGTCAGAAAGCGGCAAATCGACTTGGCAATAGTATTCCGTTCTGTTTATCTGATATAATACTGTGTGCGTTTTTGCGGCTTTCAGTTCCACCAAAAGAAAAGCGATCCGAAATATTCGGATCGTTTTTCTTTTTGCCGATACTCGTGCAGGCCGCAATTCTGTCCGTCCGGACAGAATTGCCCGGATCCATCCGGCCATTTCCTTTTTGCCTGTGTTCCGGATTTGCTGTACTGTATACACGGATAATGCATCGGATCCGATTGGATTGCGCACGTATCACTCCAAAATCTGCTTTGGCGTGTTTTGTTTCTGACATTTTGCGGCGGCTTCTTTCTCTGTACCTGTGCGTCGGAATATTCGACGGAGGAGCAATTTTATATTCCGGCCGTACCCGGAAGATCTTCCGTGCCGATTTTGTTGCCGGCCTCGCGAAAGGCGTCCATCAACTGACGCGCAGAGGCAGGCAGGAACTTATTTCTGTGATATACCACAGAATTGGTACGCAGGAATTTTTCGTCGGACAGCTCCACAGCCGCCACCGCTCCGGCCGCGACGGCAGGCTGCACCAGCAGCTCGGGGAGAAGAGAAATCCCGAGCCCTGCATGCACCGCGCGGAGAATTGCCTGTGTGCTGACGCTTTCCAGCATCGGCTTCAACGGGATTCCGCGGGCAGCAAACACATGATCGATCAGGCTGCGGCCGAGGCTGCCCTCCTCCCGGAGAAGGAAGGTGTCCTTTTCGAAATCCTGCAGGGTGAGATCGGTTCGTGCGACGCGCGGATCGTCGGGTGGAAGAATGAGGATGAGCCGGTCACAGGCGAGCGGCTCCCCGACCAGCTGGGGATTGTCGGGACTCCCTTCCAGCAGGGCAAAATCCAGTTCGTTGCCGAGCAGCGCCTGCTCAAGGTCTGCACCGTTGGAGATCCGGCATCGGATCTGCAAAGCAGGGTGCGCATTCCGGAAGCGGAGAAGGACCGGTGGAACCAGAATATTTCCAAGAGTGATACTTGCGCCGATACGGAGCAGGCCGAGCTCATCCCAGTTGCGCAGTTCTTTTTCCATCTGGCCGACCGAATCGGTGATATGCAGGGCATACTCGTAAAACAGGCGCCCGCTTTCTGTGACGCGCAGACGGCGGTTCATGCGTTCAAAAAGCCGCACGCCGTAATACTGTTCGAGCTCACGGATGGCGCGTGTGACAGCAGGCTGCGTCATATACAGTTCACGGGCGGCACGGGTAATGTTTTCATGACGATAGACGGCGAGGTAGATCTTCATATGTTTGAGGGTCATGTACTTTCCTCCCATACCAAAAATGCTATGGATTCTATAATAATATAGCATTTTACGAATCGGAATGCAAGGAGTATAATGAAAAAGAAATATAAAAGCAAAAGCAGATACCGTGAGAACCGGGGCCGAAGAGGAGGGCGATCCGTTTTTGAAGATCGTAGGGGAGCGAGCCAGGAACTGCCTGCGGCTGTTTACATGTATGCTGTATATCAGCAGCTTTACCTTTGGCGGTGGATTTGTCATTATTACGTTTATGAAGCGGAAGTTTGTGGATGAGCTGCATTGGATCGACGAGCAGGAAATGCTGGATCTGACAGCGTTGGCACAGTCTTCGCCGGGTGCCATTGCGGTGAATGCAGCCATACTGGTGGGCTACCGCGTGGGGGGCGCGGCGGGAATCGCCGCAGCAGTATTGGGGACCATACTGCCGCCGATGGCGATTCTGTCCGTGATTTCACTGTTCTACGCCGCCTTTGCGAGCAACCCGTATGTCGCGCTGGTCCTGAAAGGAATGCAGGCTGGCGTGGCGGCGATCATCCTGAGCGTGGTGGCGGATCTCGGTACAAATGTAGTGCGAAGCCGTTCCGTATTCCGGGTACTGCTGATGGTTGCGGTATTTATCGCTGCTTTTTTCTTTGGTGTCAATGTGATTGTGCTGATATTGCTGGCGGCGCTTGCGGGTGTTCTCGCTTCCATACCCCGGCATGGGAAGGGGAGGGAGAAGCGATGATCTATCTCGAACTTTTTCTGAGCTTTTTGCAGATCGGTCTGTTTTCCGTGGGCGGAGGATATGCGGCGATCCCGCTGATTCAGGAGCAGGCGGTGGAGCAGTACGGCTGGCTGAGTATGGAGGAATTTGCCGATCTGGTTACGATTGCTGAGATGACGCCGGGGCCTGTTGCGGTCAATGCGGCGACATTTGTGGGAATCCGGATTGCGGGCATCCCCGGTGCGCTGACAGCGACGTTCGCCTGTATCCTTCCGTCGCTGATCCTCGTTTCCTTGCTGGCATTTCTGTATTACCGATACAAGAAAATGTCGGCGTTCCAGAACCTGCTGTCGGGCCTTCGTCCGGCGGTGGTTGCCCTGATAGCATCGGCGGGGGTGTCCCTGCTTTTGCAGAGTGTATTCACGGCGGGCATTCCTTCGGTGGAAGGTCTGCAACCGGTGGCGCTGGTTCTGTTTATGGGCGCCTTTTTCCTGCTACGGAAATTCCGCTGGAATGCCATTTCCGTTATGCTGGTGTGCGGCGGATGCAGCCTGCTGATCGGGCTGCTGACGGGTGCAGTTCCGGTCGGAGCTGCCGGATGACGCACCGTATGCATGCAGGAAATCTCTCTGCTCCAAAGGAAGAGCTTTTCTGTATCCGGAACGGTACGGAAAGCTCTTTTTTACGGTTGCAATGCGCAAAAAAATCTTGACAGGAAAGACGGTGCTGGTATAATATAAACAAACGACAGACTGCCGTGGCGAACGGGGCACCGCAGAATCTCCGAATGGGAAAGCGCCTTTCTGCTGTAAAAGCGACCTTGCGCGGGAGGAAGGAGAACATATGGCTCTCATCCACATGAACTGTCCGGGCTGCGGCGCGGCCCTGCGTGCCCGTGAGCATGATTATATATGCGAGTATTGCGGAAGTATCGTGCTCCGGCTTCCGGAGAAGGACGGAACCGTCGGTGCGACCGGTTTGACGGCGGACGCGTTTGGTCGCCGTTTGCAGGAAAGCAGCCGGATTTTTACGGTCCGCATGGAGCAACCGCCAGAGTCCGACATAGATGCGAAAATTCTTGCGGGTAAGCTGGAAAGAGCGGAGTCATCTCTGCGGGAAGGCAAAGCCTATGCGGCAGAGGAACTTTTGCGGGGCGTGCCGGATACGGTATTCCGTGCAGCGCGCTTGCGTTTTCTTGCAGAGACGGGTGCCCGGGATGAGACAGAGCTATCGCACTATGCAGGTGATATCACCATTCTCCGCCATTATGCGGAGATGATGGCGGCAGCCGATAGCGGAACGCGGGAGACCTACGGGTATATAGCAGAGCTGTGCCGGCAGAATGTGCAGATTCAGGAATGCATCCGGAAAGGGCACGAGCTGCTGCATCTTGGTCAGACGGAGGCCGCACTGGAATATGCGGAGCAGACGGTGGAACGGTATGGCATGTATGCGCGTGCATGGGAATTGCTGATCGCGGCGCGGTGCTGTGCGTCTGAGTCGTACAATCCGTATGCGGATCTTCCGTATATGGAGGCCTGTCCCGATGCGGAGCTGACGGTTACAGGAGGAGAGCGGGATGCGTACGGTGTGCCGCGCCGCATTTCGCAGGGAATTGCGGAGCGATGCGGCAGGATACGCCGAAAGGAGCAGGAGCGATCCGAATGGTTGCATCGGTATCTGATCCGTCCGTTGGCAGTGGCAGTGGGGATCGGCATTCTGATTCTGTTCTGGTTCTGGGTCGGATCCTGTATGGAATAATAACACAAAGAGAGAAACTTCGCAGAAAGGGAGAAGCCATGAACGGAATCGAAAAGACCCGTGCTTTTTACCGACTTTTTACCGACGGGAGAAGAACGCGCCTGTCCTGATGAAGGAATTCGGCTATTACTGTCTTGACAGGTGGAAGGCAGAAGGGTACATCACGGATCAGACCGATCTAAACCGTCTGTTTGGGTATGACGAGCCGGGCGTGTACGATCTGTACGGCCTTGGCTGGTGCGAAGCAGCATTCGAGCCCTGTTTTCCGGAGCGCATTCTGGAAGACCGCGGAACGCACGAAGTGGTGCAGGATTTTGCGGGTCGGAAGGTGCTGTATTTCAAGGGACGCCGGAACGGATTCATGCCGGAATACCTGGATCACCCGGTCAAGGACATGCGGAGCTGGGAAGAGGATGTCCGGTGGCGCTTAGATCCGGATACCCCGGCGCGGCGGCAGCAGGATGCGGCAGCGCTATCGGGAGCAAGAGAGGCGCAGGCAGCAGGCAAGGTGATTTCGCAGCGGCTGGTGGGTGGATATATGTACCTGCGCTCTCTGATCGGGCCGGAGACGCTGCTGTATACATTTTACGACGATCCGGTGCTGATCGATGCATGTATGGAGCGATGGCTGGAACTTGCAGACGCGGTGATTGCAAGGCACCAGGAAGCGGTGGAAATCGACGAGCTGTTTTTTGCGGAGGATATCTGCTACAATGTATCGAGTCTGATCTCGCAGGATATGATCCGGCGGTTTCTGTTCCCCTACTATGAGCAGCTGATCGCGAACACGCGGCGGAGAAAGAAGAGCGGCCCTCTGTATCTGCAGGTCGATACAGACGGGCGGATCGATGCGGTGATCGATCTGTACCGTTCTGTCGGCTTCAACTATTTTTCTCCGTTTGAGGTGGCGGCGGGGAGCGATGTGGTAGCGGCGCGGAAGGCACATCCCGACATTCTGATATCGGGCGGCATCGACAAGCGGATCCTTGCGGCGGGAAAGGAAGCGATCGACCGTGAGCTCGATCGGATCCTTCCATATATGAAGGAGCAGGGCGGATACATTCCGACCTGCGATCACGGGGTTCCGGAAGAAGTGGCATTTGAAGATTACCTGTATTTCCGGGAGCATCTGCTTGCCTATGCCACCTGAGTGTGAAAGCGGGTCCCTGCGGGGAAAGGAATCCGGGAGAACCCGGCGAAAAAGCCCAGGAAAACCGGATAAAAACAGAGAAAACCGAAGAATCCCGGAGAAAGAAAGGAAGAACCGACATGAAAATAGATATGGAAAAACGGTATCTTATATTGCCGGTGTCCCAGTATGCGGTACGGAAAAAGCTGATATTCCGCCAGGCGGGGCGGCCGGTGTACGACGTCGAGTGCCGGATTACGCCGTACGGTAAGGAGTATATGTATCTCGACATGCGCGAATACCGGGGCATGACGCTGGAGCTGGAGATCGAACCGGGGATATCGTATCCGCCGCAGATGACCGACATCCCGCCGGAGCGTGCGGAAAGCGCATTTCGTCCTGCGGTGCATTTTACGGCGGGGCGTGGGTGGATCAACGATCCGAATGGACTGGTGTATTACGAAGGCCTGTACCATTTGTTTTTCCAGTACAATCCGGCAGATACGGTATGGGGGAATATGCACTGGGGCCATGCGGTAAGCCGGGATCTGATACACTGGGAGGAGAAGGAAACGGCGCTGTTCCCGGACAGCATGGGAACGATGTTTTCGGGCTGCGCGGTGGTGGATGAGAAAAACCGGACGGGACTGCAGGAGAATGCGCATCTGCCGCTGCTCCTGTACTATACGGCAGCGGGAGGAACCAGTCAGACCAGCGCCGGCGCGCCGTTCACGCAGTGCCTTGCCTACAGCACCGACGGGGGAGTGACCTTCCGGAAATATGAAAAGAACCCGGTTCTGCCGCATATCCGCGCCTCAAACCGGGATCCCAAACTGGTGTATGTGGAGGAGGAAGGCTGCTACTATATGGTGCTGTATCTGTCGGAGAATGATTTTGCCTTTTTCCGGACCGAGGATCTGCTGACCTTTACCAAAACGCAGGAGTACACATTGCCGGGGGCATCGGAATGCCCGGATCTGTTTCCGCTGCATACCGCGAAAGGAGAGAAATACTGGATTCTGATCGGCGCATGCGGCCGGTATGCGGTGGGGCGTTTTGTGAACGGACAATTTGTGACGGACGGGAAGGTCCGCCGCTTGCATTACGGAAACGGGCGGTTGTATGCGGCACAGAGCTACTTTGGCATGCCGGAGGGACGGCGGGTACGGCTGTGCTGGATCACGGCGCCCATCCCCGACAGTGCCTTCAACGGCGCCATGAGTCTGCCGGAGGAACTGACGCTGAGCGAGCGGGAGGGAGAGGTGCTTCTGTGTGCACAGCCGGCGAAGGAGATGGCATGCCTGTACGCCGGCAGGAGCGCGCATCCGGCGCAGCAGGTGGGAGCAGGAGAGACCCTGACCCTGCCGCTATGCGGGAAGGCGCAGGAGATCCGCCTGTCCTATGAGGCGGGTACGGGCGGCCGCATTACGCTTTCGCTGCTTGGCCTGCAGCTGGTGCTGGATGCGGCGGCCAATGAAATCTGCGTACGGGAGGAGCGTCTGCCTCTTGCGGTACGGGACGGTCGCGTGACGCTTCGCCTGATCACCGATACCCACGCACTGGAGCTGTATGCGGGAGAGGGGGAGGTACACGGCTGCGTTTCCCATCCTGCGGATTACAGCCTGCCTGCCGTATCGCTGTGTGCGGAAAAGGAAACCGTGCTTTCCTGCTTTGAGGTATGTGCGCTTTCCCCGGTATTCTGAGGCATTTGCCGGTATTTTCTGAGGTATGTGCATGAAGATTTACGCATTTGGAGAATTGATCTGGGATCTGTATCCCGGGAAGAAATCGCTGGGAGGAACGGCGCTGAACTTCGCCCTGCATCTGAAAAATCTGGGAGCGGATGTGGCGCTGCTCTCGGCAGTGGGGTCGGATGCGTTGGGAGCGGAGGCGCTGTCCTTTCTGCAATCGGCAGGGCTTTCGACAGACACGCTGACGCGTTATGACGGGGAGAGCGGGACCTGTCGCGTGGAATTGCAGGAGGGGCAGCCGACCTATCGTCTGACACACGGCCAGGCGTATGAGCATATCCGTGTGTCGCCGCCGTTGCTGGAATCGGTGATGGCGTGCGGGCAAAAAAGCCTGTATTTCGGTACATTGGCGCAGTGCGGTGCCGTGACGCGGCAAAGTTTGCGCGACCTGTTGCAGCGGACGACGTGGCAGGAGATATTTTACGATGTGAACATCCGGCCCGGCCTTTACAGCCGGGAAATTGTGGAGGAATCCCTTCGAGCCTGTACGGTTCTGAAATGCAGTCGGGAAGAGGCGGGCATATTCGGGGAACTTGGCTTTTCGCAACACACGCCCGGCAGGGAAGATCGGAATCCCGCCGATTTTTGCCGTGAACTTTCGGAGCGCTATGCGATCAGATCGGTCGTGGTGACTCTTGACCGGGATGGCGCGTTTTCCTACGAAGCGGCGGAGGACCGATGCTGCTATGCTCCGGCCATACAGGGGCGTGTGGTGTCGGCGGTAGGCGCAGGAGACAGCTTTTTTGCGGCATATGCGGACGCGCGTCTGCGCGGGGAAAGTCCGGAGCAATGTCTTGCAAACGGAGTACGCCTGAGCAGCTATGTGGTGGGGTGCCTTGCGTCGGTGCCGGCGCTGCCGGCAGCTCTGCGGGAGGAATTGCGTGCCATGTCGGGAAAAGAACTGCGGCCTTGACAGCGCAGGCAAAAACCGGTATAATCAAGAAGGAACCGGTAGAATCTGAGCAAAAGCAGAATCTGAGCAAAAAGGAAAAAGATAGAGGAAGCGGGAGTCGCGGCGGAATTCATGCCGTGCGATACGGAGCAGAGCCGGGTGCGGCAGAGCAGGAGGTAGTAACTTGAACGTGCAAAGAGTCATGCGCGGGATACTGACGGCGGGGGTCGTGTGTATGTGTGTCTTCCTGCTGTGTTCCTGTTGCGAGCATGTGTATATCGAAACGGTGCGGGAACCGACCTGTACGGAACCCGGATGCACGGTACATACCTGTGAAAAATGCGGAGCAAGCTATGAGAGCGATCCTGTGGAGGCGCTGGGACACCGTTACCCGACCGATGCACCGGCCTGCCGGGCCCAGACCTGTCTGGAATGCGGGCAGGTGCAGCCGCCGACCGAGGCACATCGGTATGAGTCTGCTACGGTGGAACCGACCTGTACTGCGGGCGGTTACACAACGCATACCTGCACGGTATGCGGCGATGTCTATACCGATACACCGGTGCCGCCCCACGGACATGTATATGACAGCGATGATCCCTGCTATCTGCGGACCTGCATTTACTGTAAGGACCGGATCATGCCCACGCACGACGACGAGTTGGTCCGCCTGATCCGTGCGGCTACCATCGCCACCCCCGGCAGCGGGATTTTTGCCTGCAACAACTGTCATCGGGAGGTGGAGCAGGAAATTCCCTGCATTATGCCCGGGGAGCTTGGCCTCCCGATTCTGGAGCTTACGGGATCGATGAGCGGCATGTCCAAGGAAAACGAGGTAGCACTGGACCTGCGGTATACCAGCCCGACGCTGAACTTTGCATGTGTTGCGCTGATGAAATGGCAGGGCGCCTCATCGGTGGGCTTTCCGAAAAAGAATTACACGATAAAACTGTATCGGGACGATACATTGGAGAAGAAGCAGAAGATCGATCCGTTCGGCTGGGGTGCAGAGAGCAAGTACTGTCTGAAGGCAAACTATGTCGACTTTTCCCAGTCACGGAATGTGGTGTCGGGACGGCTGTTCGGAGACGTGGTCCGGAGCCGGTCGGAGCTGGATCCGAATCTTCGCCTCCTGACCAACGGCGGAGCCATTGACGGATACCCGGTGATTGTGTATCTGAACGGAGACTATCTCGGCTTTTATACGATGAACATTCCGAAGGATGAATGGCTGTTCGGCATGACCGAAGAGGGGGAAGACGTGCGACAGGCGATCCTGTTCAGCAATGACTGGACAGCATCGGGGGCATTGGATGAAGCCGTACGGTACGACTTTTCCAACGGATGGGACCTGGAATACTGTTCGACCGTGGACAGCACCTGGGTCGTGGACAGCTTCAACCGGCTGATTGATTTTGTGGATCGGTACCGATATGACACACAGGGGTTCCGTGCCGGGATCGGGGAATATCTGGATGTGGAAGCCACGATAGACACCATGATCATGGTCTATGTGAGCTGTGCGCGGGACAACAGCTCCAAGAATACCTTATGGGTAACCTATGACGGAGTGAAATGGATTCCTTCGATATACGATATGGACGGCACCTATGGCCTTTTCTGGAACGGCGAGGTATTCAATGCGCCGACCGATATGCTGCCGTCGGTAGCAAACGGAGGAAGTGTGAATACCGCCGTATACAATGTATTGTGGGAGGCGATCTTCCGGCATTACCGTGCAGAGGTCAAGGCACGGTATTTCGAGCTGCGGGAGGGCGCGCTGTCCATGGAGAATATCACGCGGCGGTTTGACGGATTCTTTGACAGCGTCCCGGATGTGCTGTATGAGAGCGAGAGGGAACGCTGGCCGAGCGTTCCGAGCCAGACGACCAACAACCGTGCGCAGATTCTTGACTTTACCGAGAGCCGTCTTGTCTATCTGGATGCGTTTTTTGGTGCTCTGTGAGGGACGGAGGCGTCTCTCCGGAAAGCATCCGGTGGCAAAGCGATCGGGAAACGAAGAGAAGGGCGGTGCATCCTGAGGATGCACCGCCCTTCTGTGCGAAACATTGTGCACAGCCATTCGGTAAGAAGCCGATAAAAAGCTCAGCCATAATATTCGGCAAGATACGCAGCAATTTCCTGTGTCAGCGTATCATAGCCGGCCTGGGTGGGATGCGTGGTGTCGGAGCTGATCTCCGGATTCCATTCTTCGATGAACTCTCTGTCGATGAGCGCGACCTGATCCGGATACAGATTGATCAGATTTTCGGCCGCGGCACGGATACAGGAGTAGCGGAAGGTAGAGGACTGTCCTGAGGTGGAAAGTGCCTGCAGAATGACGATCTGCGTATCCTCTCCATACACACCGAAGATGTTTTCCACAAATCGCTGATAGGTGGCGACGAAATCTTCCTTGGCGTTGGGGCGGGCGGTTTCGAGCTGATCGTTGGTGCCGAGGAAAATGAAGACGATGTCGGGCGTATTGCCACTCGAATAATCGATTTTGTACTTGTCGTCATAATAATCGGCATCGACAGGATAACCGAGACGGAAGAAGGCATCTTCCATGCCGACATTGATGCCCATCTGCTCAAAGAGCTCGGGATTGTTGTTTTTCCAGTATCCGTAGCCGGTCTGCAAAGCCATGCCGCTGAGCGCGGTGACCGAGAAGTCCCATCCGAGCACATCTCCCACGCGGTAGGAGAAGCTGGTGGTGGCATCGGAAATGGAGTCACCGACGAACTGAATGTAGTGCGGGCGGTCGGGCGTGCGTGAGATGGTCTGGTGCTGCTCGACCGAGAAGGAGCGGAGGTACATATGGCGGTCACGGCTGTTGTTGTAAATGCGGATGGTATGCGTGTTGCCCTCGCCCTCGGCATAGAAGGTGACCTTGCCGGTCGACGTCATGGTATTGGAATAGTCGCCGTCATCGATTCTGAATTGGTAGGTGGTCTCTTTGGCAAATTCGACGATGATGCTGTGGCCGGTGAAGGAGACCTCCGCATAAGCGGCATTCCAGTAGGAGACCATGGTTTTTGGGTCATCGGCATCGGTGGCCTGCCAGGTGCCGCAGTATTTGATGGTATCGGTATTGTCTGCATCGACAGTCTGATAGGTAATGTTCCGGTCCATAGAAGCCCCCGTTTCCATATTCTGAGCATCGGCAAGATAGGCAAGGAAATCGCTGATGGCGGCAGAAAGCGTGGAGCGGTCGGCCGCCGAGATGGTAAGGCGCGCGTCTTCGCAGCTGACGCGATAGGAATTGCCGGGGATGCCGTCTTCGGCCGTGTCCGCAGTGAGACGGATGGAAACGCGGGCCTGGGAATCGGAAACCTCCAGAGGATAACCGCACAGAGCGCTGAGTGCCTGTGCGAAATCGGTCGCCTCTTCCATCATCCCGTCTACGGTCGAAACGACCGTAAAGTCTTTGAGCGGGTGAGAGCCGAAGGTGAGGGTAGAGAGCGCGGGGGCATGCGTATAGGAGAGATCGGCCGGAACCGAAATCACCCCCTTCGGGGTCACATAGTCTGCGATCAGACAGGCGACAGCCTGCCGTGTGGCATACTCGGAGCCGCCGTAGAGTGCCAGGTTGGTCCCGTCACAGACAATGGCATAGTCCCCGTAATTTCCCTCCCGCGCCGTAGCCAGTTGTTTGGCGGTGGCAAGCGGGGCGGTGGAGTCCTCCCCTACAATGATTTTTTTGGCTGCGTCCGCGCCTCCGACGGAGATGCCGGCGTCCTCCAGTGCCTGTGTCAGCAGCGCGGCGTCTGCGCCGACGACCGTAAAGTCCCCCGAGAAGTCCAAAGATTCCGCGGGCGCCTGTCCGCCCGGTGTATTTCCGGTGGTAGAAGTGGTGCCGGGTTCTCCGCCGGCCGGGCAGCCGGCAAGGGCCAGCATGCAGAGCAGGAGTAGAAAAGCGAAAATTCGTTTCATAGACATTCAAAGATCCTTTCCGTATGGATTGTACCTGGGAAGCCGCGAAACAAACGCGAAACAAAAGGGTACAAATATATTTTTATTATAGCATATCCGCCGACCGGGCAGCAAGGTACGCATTGCACAAAATGCGGGACGTGGATTTGTGCAAAACAGAGAGGAGAATGGGGGATGGCGCTATGAGAATCAGAGATCGAGAAAATCGGTGCGATAGGTAAGACCGAATGCATGGGCAAGGTCATCGAGCTGTGCATCTGTGATCCGGTTGAGGACGGGGAAGGCGGCGTATTTCATGTAGAGCTCGGCGGCCTTTTCTACGGTTTCGATGAGACCGAAGGCTTCGTCCATGGAACGCCCGACGCCATAGATGCCATGCTGCGGCCAGATCACGAGCCGGTAGGTTTCCATTTTGCGTGCAGTGGCCTCGCCGATCTCATTGGTGCCGCAGACCATCCAGGGCAGCACGCCGACGCCGTCGGGAAAGACGACAATGCACTCGGTACAGGTACCCCAAAGGGTGCGTGTAAAGGATTTTTCATCGAGGGGATGGATGTGTGTCATGGCAAGGGTGTTGGTGGGATGGGTATGCATGACGATGCGGTGTTCCGGATCGATACGAAGCCTTACCATGTGACTCATCAGGTGCGCGGGCAGCTCAGAGGTAAATCTGCCACCGTCGGCGTATCCCCAGAGCAGCTCGGCGGTGGAACCGTCGTCGGAAACGCGGATTATGCCGAGATTGGTTTCCGGATCATTACGGACATTTTTGAAATATTTTCCGGTACCGGTAACGAGAAAGATTTTTCCGGCCAGCGGAGCAGCATGGAAATTCATGGGGATCCGGCGCAGGACGCGGTCGGTATCCAGGCAGTCGGCGACCTCATTCGGGTCAAGAAGCACGCTGATATTGCCGCCGTTGCGCTCGTCCCATCCAAGACGGTACATATTGGCTGCCGTATCGCACATCTCCCGCATAAATTTGGCTTGCAGAATATCATTCATAAGAACAGTCTCCTTTCGCCCGAGGCGTGATAGTGATTTTCAAAAACATTATAGCGCATCGTTGCATATTTGTCCATATATGCGCGGAATTTTGACAAAACAGCAGAATAATGCTATAATTCAATCAAAAACAATCAAAATGGAACGGGATTGGCCGTAGAAGGCCAGCCCGGAGCAGAACAAAGAAACCAGAACAGATCAGGAAAAAGAAGCAGCGGAAGAAGCAGCGGAAGAAGCAGCGGAAAAATAACGGAAAATACAGGAATGGAAAATACAGTAACAGAAAATACAATAACGAAAAAGAATGAAAGGGGCTTTGGGAGCCATGCTGCATGTACAGCGGCAACAGGAAATACTCGATCGGTTACGCGCCCGTAAGAGCGTGACGGTACGCGCCCTGTCGGAAGAATTGTATGTAAGTGAAGCGACGGTGCGCCGTGATCTGACCGAGCTGGCAGCGCGGGGGTTTTTGCACCGGAGTCACGGAGGCGCCATCCTGGTGGAGGACGACGGTGGAGAGATCTCGCGGTTTTTGCGAGGGGAGCAGAATCCGGAGGGAAAGCGGCGGATGGCAGAACTGACACTGCCGTATCTTACGGAGGGAAACAGCTTTTTTCTGGATTGGAGCTCCTCGGTCAGAGCGCTGGCGGGGGTATGGGAGCCGTCGCACCGTACGGTGATTACGCCGGGACTGGAAACCGCGCTGCTGTTTTCCCGGATGCGGGATGTACAGGTGATTCTGCCGGGTGGGAACGTGCGGTATCTGTCGGGAGCGGCGGGGGGAGCGCTGGCACTGCGGATGCTGGACGACATGAGGGCGGATGTACTGGTCTGTTCCTGTGGAGGACTGGACCTGCAGGGAAATATCAGCGAAGGGAATGCCGATACGGCAGAAATGAAGGGGAGGATGGTGCGGCATTCGAAGCGTCATATCCTGCTGGCGGATGCAACCAAGCTGGGAGTCTTTCGAGCCTTCCGGTTTGCCACGCTTGCGGATATCGATGTACTGGTGAGCGATTGTCCGCCGGGCGCGGAATTACGCCGCCTGTGCGAGGCGGCAGGGACGCGGCTGGTTGCGCCGGAGAAATAAATCGGAGAAACAGATCGGGGAAAAAATTCGGAAGAAAAACCCCTTGTATTTTTTTCCCTCTTTGTTATAATAGGAGCAGGAGAGCAAAAACGATATGCTCAAAAAGAAAGGAGATCCCTATGCCATTCGAGATTCCCGATCATCATACATCCCTTGCCGTACTTCACGACGGCTGTGAAGCACCGCATGCCTATTTCATTCCGTATGAGA
>CALWTT010000067.1 GCA_944384545.1 uncultured Clostridia bacterium
GGTATAGGCAATATACGCGCGGAAAAAGGAGATGCATATATATGCATGGGGTGTATGGAAAAAAGCACGGGGTTCATTCTGGCTGCGGAAATTTCATGCAGATGGCGCACATCGGCAGAAAAAGCACGGTACGCGGTGGTTTACAGCGACATTTTTTGTGTTCGGCGCGTGTGATAAAAACCGGGGGAACCGCACGGAAAAACCCGGCAGCATGAGGCATCCATCACCCCGGGAAAACACAGGAAAAAAGTTGTACAGGCGGTAGCGTTACAAAAATTTCGGGATTCCCGGAGATCCTCCGGGGAAAAAAAGAAAGCCCGGCTATCAGCATGTAATAACCGGGCTCACTCGACATTGTATCTGACAGGCGGTATGCAAGCAAAAGCTTACGATCCCCTACACTACGGTGGACTGCCCTCCGAATGACAACTATTCAGATGTATGTGCAGTATAACAGGGGAACGGATCCCTGTCAAGGGAGAGAAGCGAAAAACAGGAAAAAGCAATTGGCAGCAACGGCGGGGAAGCCTGTACGGAAGTGCCGGCAGGTGCTCAGGAAGGCTCGGCAGCCAGTTCCTCGCACAGATCGTTGCGCACCAGATCCTCAAAGCTCTCCCGGCGTACGGCGAGCCGATCCTGTCCGTCGTGCAGGAGCACGATGGGAGGTCGGGGAATGCGGTTGTAATTGGAGGCCATGGAATAGTTATAGGCACCGGTAACGAGTACGGCAATGCGGTCTCCGCGCGCGGGTGTGGGGAGTGTTACGTTTTCCTGAATGAGATCCCCGCTTTCGCAGCAGCGCCCCGCAATCGTAGCAGTCAGATCGGCGGGCGCAGCGGCGCGGGAGGCATTGAGCACGGTATAGGGCGCCTGATAGAGCGCGTAGCGCGGGTTGTCGGTCATGCCGCCGTCCACCGACACATAGCTTTTGTATCCGGGAATGGTTTTGACACTGCCGCAGGTATAGAGCGTGAGTCCGGCGTCGGCCACAATGCTGCGCCCCGGCTCCAGGAGAATGCGGGGCTGTGGAAAGGAGAGCGCGGCACAGGTCTCGCGGATGCGTCTTGCGACCAGGCGGATATTGTCGGCAATATCGATCGAGGGATGTGCGTCCACATAGCGGACGCCGTAACCGCCGCCGAGATTGAGGATGTCGGCGGTGAGTCCGAAGCGGTCGCGCACCTTTGTCATGAAGTCGAGCATGATGGCAGCCGCGTCGATGAAGGGCTGGCTGTCAAAGCATTGGGAGCCGACATGGCAGTGAAAGCCTGCAAGATGGATATGTGGGCAGTCCAGCGTACGCCGGACAAGCTCCATGGCCTGACCGGTTTCGATGGCAACGCCGAACTTGGAATCGACCTTGCCGGTGCTGATTTTTGCATGCGTGTGCGGATCGATTCCCGGTGTCAGACGCAGGAGGATTTTCTGCTGTGTGTCGCGGCTCTGACAGAGCTTTTCGAGCGCGGCAAGCTCCTCGGCGTTGTCCACGACGAAATAGCCGACACCGGCTTCCAGTGCATAGCGGATATCCTCGTCGGTTTTATTGTTGCCGTGAAAGAAGGCACGGGAGAGTGGGAAGCGGGCACGTGCGGCGGTATAGAGTTCTCCGGGGGAGACGAGATCGACGCCCGCGCCCTCCTCCGCAACGATTTTGTAGATGCCGGTGAAGGACAGCGCCTTGGAAGCATAGCAGGGGAAGGATCCGGCGCCGAAAACCTCGCGCATGGTACGGAGATAGGTCCGGAGATTCTGGCGGACGCGGTCCTCGTCGAGCAGAAGCAGAGGCGTCCCGTATTTTTCACACAGGCGGACGGTGTCCATCCCGGCAAAGGTAAGATGGCCTTCGGGATTTACGGAAAGATTGGTATGCAGCATAACGGTACTCCTTTTCGGAAGGAATCATACAAGGGACAGCATGGGCAGGGGAGAAAGACATGTGTACAAAACGGGAAAAATGCGTATGGTATCGGGAGGATCAGAGCTTTTCGCGGAGACGTCTGACCGCCTCTTCGGTATTTTCCCGGCTTCCGAAGGCGGTGAGGCGGAAGTATCCCTCGCCGCAGCTGCCGAAACCGGCGCCGGGGGTACCGACGATTTGCAGCTCTTCGAGCAGATAGTCAAAAAACTCCCAGGAATTTCTGCCGCCGGGGCAGCGGAGCCAGATATATGGTGCATTGTCGCCACCGGTAAACCGAATGCCTTTTGCAAGAAGCAGCTCCTTGATCCGGCGGGCATTTCCCATGTAGTAGGAAATGTTTTCCAGGCAGGCAGCGAATCCCTCAGGAGAGAGCGCTGCCTCGGCGCCGCGCTGTACGACATAGGAAACACCGTTGAATTTGGTGGATTGGCGACGGTACCACATATGGTTCAGGGAAAGGCCGTCGGAGACGAGCAGATCTGGCACCACGGTATAGCCGCACCGGGTGCCGGTAAACCCGGCGGTTTTGGAGAAGGAACAGATTTCGATGGCACAGGTACGTGCGCCGTCAATTTCGAAGATGGAGTGCGGATAGTCGCCGGAGATGAAGGCTTCGTATGCGGCGTCAAAGAGGAGAAGGGAGCCGGTACGGTTGGCGAAATCCACCCATTCTTTGAGCTGACTGCGGGAATAGACGGCGCCGGTGGGATTGTTGGGCGAGCAGAGATAGAAGACACCGGTAGTATAGTCAGATGCAGGCATGGGCAGGAAGCCGTTCTCCTCGTGCGCAGGCATGAAGGTGATGCGGCGGCCACACATGATATTGGAATCCAGATATACGGGATAGACCGGGTCGGGGATATAGATACGGTTGTCCCCGAGCAGATCGGTAAGATTGGCAATATCGCTCTTGGCGCCGTCGGAAACAAAGATTTCGTCCAGGGAAAGCGTGACGCCGAAGGAAGCGTAATGACGCGCGATGGCCTCGCGCAGAAAGGCATAGCCGTTCTCGGGTGCATAGCCGTGGAAGGAGGAGGCATCGGCCTGTTCTGCGCAGGCCTTTTGCATGGCGCGTGTCACGGGCGCGGAGAGCGGCAGGGTAACGTCGCCGATTCCGAGGCGGATGATTTTTTTGTCAGGGTGTGCATCGGCATATGCGCGGACCCTGCGACCGATCTCGGAGAAGAGGTAGCTTTCCTGTAAATCTTTATAGTGGGTATTGACTTCAATCTTCATCGTCGTACACTCCTTCATAGACTTTTTGGGCGGGACCGGTCATCTGGATGCGGTAGTCGGTGTCGCAAAGAATGGAAAGGACGCCCCCGATCAGGTGCACATCGACCGGGCGACCGAAGCCGACCAGACGATTGCGCGCGGCGGCGGCGACGGCAGCACAGGCACCGGTGCCGCAGGCCCAGGTCTCGCCGCTGCCCCGTTCATAGACACGCATTTTCAGGGCACCGTCAGGCAGAAGCTGAACGAATTCGGTATTCACGCGCTCGGGAAAGAGGGGGTGGTTTTCAAAATACGGTCCGATGCGTTCGAGATCGAGCGCATCCACATCCTCCACAAAGCAGACAGCATGGGGATTGCCGACCGAGAGAGCGGTGATGTTCCATTCCCGGTCGAGAACCATGACAGGCCGGTCCATGAACGGAGAATCTGCGGCAAGCGGAACCGCAGCGGGAGAAAAATCTGCAACGCCCATATCCACGGTAACACTACGGACCCGGTCGCCCTGGACATGCAGAAGAAGATCGCGGATTCCGCTGAGGGTTTCGATGCGGAGGTGTTTTTTCTGTACCATCCGGTTATCGTAGAGGTACTTACCAACACAGCGGATGGCGTTGCCGCACATGCGACCTTCGCTTCCATCGGCATTGAACATACGCATGCGGGCATCGGCACAATCGGATGGGCAGATGAGGACGATGCCGTCGGCACCGACCGAACTGTGCCGTGGCGACATGCGTACGGAAAGAGCAGCCGGATCGGGAATGTCCTGCTCGAAGCAATTGAAATAGATATAATCGTTGCTGATGCCGTGCATTTTGGTGAAACGATATTTCATATCCACTTAACCTCCGAGGACATCCTTCATGGTATAGAGGCCGGCAGGCTTTCCGATCAGGAATTCGGCCGCGGCGATGGCGCCCTGCGCGAAGAGGGTGCGGGAATGGGCTTCGTGCGTGATGGTGACGGTTTCGCTGCCGGTGCTGAACATCACCTCATGGCGGCCGACGACATTTCCGATCCGTACGGAATGAATGCCGATTTCTGCGGGATCGCGTTTTTGGTGTCCCGTGCGGCCGGTATGGGGATGGAGATCCGGCCTTGCCTCACGGATGCTGTCGGCGAGCATGAGGGCGGTGCCACTGGGAGCATCGAGTTTGCGGCTGTGATGGGTCTCTATGATTTCGATTTCGGCCTGCGGAAGGAGGGAGGCCGTCTCACGCACAAGGCGCGCCATAAGCGCGACACCGACAGAGGTATTGGCGCTGAAGAAAACCGGCAGATTTCTGGAAAACCGCAGGATCCCATTTTTTTCCTCGTCGGTGTGCCCAGTGGTGGCAATGACGGCTGGCAGCCCGCGTTTTTCTGCTTCCGCGAGCAGGGAGAGGGTGCCCGTGTGGTGTGAGAAGTCGATCAGGACGTCCGCAGCGGCAGGGCAGTCGGCAAGGGAGGTACAGATACCGTCACCGGTGCGGATATCCACACATCCGACGCAGAGGGCTCCGCGGTAGCCATCGCGGCAGAGCGCGAGCACCTCACGTCCCATGAAGCCGGCGGCGCCTGAAACAATGATCCGCATCACAGAAGTCCCTCCGCGCGCATCAGCGCATACAGATGCTCCTGCTTATCCGGTTCCATGGTGGTGAGGGGCATGCGCAGGTAATTTGTACAATAGCTCATGGCAGCCTTGGCGTCCTT
>CALWTT010000068.1 GCA_944384545.1 uncultured Clostridia bacterium
ATACCGTCAGCGCAGGCGGATCCTCCCCCCGCAACAAACACGCTCCGGCCTCCGTTCCAAGAAAGAAAAGCGCGTCCTCAGTGCGCAGAAGATAGGAGTGGTCCTCGCGGTCGGTCAATACCGCGCGCAGCGGAGAAAAGCTGTAACGCAAGCGGTATACTTCTGCACGGTCCCCCTTGATCCATTCGACAAGCATGACCGGGGCGGTATCGCTCTCTGTGGGGGTGCCATCCCCTGCAGGAAGTACGGACGCCGCCGAAAAGGCGGCGGCTGCCGCTCTGTATATTTCATCCGTCGGACGATATACATATTCGCTCCCTGCCGCATCGGTCATGGCAAAAAAATCGCTCCCGGCAACGATATCCGACAAATTCCCGGATCCGGACAGTAGCGAGCCGAGAAGAATCCCGATCGGAAACGAAAATATCAGGACGAAAAAGACAACACACAAAAAAATACGGTAACGCCTCATATCCGCATTCTCACCTCCGCATCCTACCGGCCACGCTTATCCGATCTCCCATCCTGCCGATACCGGTCTCTATGCGATGCACATGTCGCCTTCTGTCGGGCACCTGTTTCAGCGCAGCTTTGCGCGCTCCGAGGTCGGATTATTTTTCTGTGCACAAATCTGCATTTCCGTCCGGAAGACCCGCAATCCGACAAATCACATGTCCAGCCAGCATCAATCCCGCCACGCCAGGAACATAGGAAACAGAAGCCGGAACACGACGGCCAGTATCTGTGCTTTGCTTTGCCGCATGAGGGACTTCCGGTGACCAGAGTACCTCCAGTTTTCTCACACCCTCCGCACGAAGTCGCGCACGCATCGTGCGCGCAAGCGGACAGGTGTGTGTTTTTCCGATATCGTCAATCCGGAATTTCCCTGGATATAACTTATTGCCTGTACCCATACAGGAAATCAGGGGAATCCTTCTCTGTTGCGCCGACACAGCCAACGCCACCTTGGAATCCACACTGTCGATGGCATCGATAATATAATCCGGATCTGCGCGATCCAGAATTTCTTCCATATTGCGCCGGTCTGCATAGCATGCAAATGCCATGATCCGTAAATCCGGACGGATACGGGCAGCACGCTCCGCCGCCACCTCGGTTTTCAGGCGTCCGACTGTACCCTGCTCGGCCAGGATCTGACGATTCAGATTGCTCGGCGCAATTCGGTCCGCATCCACAACCGCCATCCGGCCCACACCGGCACGCACCAATGCTTCCAGGGCATATCCTCCGACGCCGCCAAGCCCGAAAAGCAGGACGCATGCATGTTGCAGGTGCAAAAGCCCCTCGTCTCCCAGCAGGGGGCGTGTCCGGGTGTACATGTCCTCTTCCGCAGCATTGCTGCAAAAAGAATCCGTGCTCTGCCAACTGTTTTCTCCAGAATACATTGACTCCACTGTCTATTCACCACTTTCCGATTCATGCATTCCCGGGCTCTGTCTGCGCTTCCGCGCAAGAGGACGCGGTTCAGTCAATGGTTTGCACCTTGATGACATTCGTACTTCCGCTCTGTCCGATCGGCAGTCCCGCCGTCAGAACCACCCGGTCACCCATATGCACATAGCCGCTCTCCTTTGCCAGGGCTACTGCATGCGCAAACAATTCGTCGGTATTTTTCTGGTAGGAGGCATGCAGCGGCGTGACACCGTAGCACAGCGCCAGTTGATGATAGGTCGTTTCCTCCGGCGTCAGCGCCAGGATCGGAATCCGGGGACAGAAGGCGGACATTGCCCGGGCGGTTACGCCGGCGCGTGTAATGGCCAGAATGGCCGCCGCGCCCAGATCCCGCGCGGTCGTGCATGCGGCATCACAGATGGCGGAGGTAATATCCTGTCGGTTATGGACCACCTCTGCAAGCTCGTCCAGAAAATGATCCTCCTCCGCCCGCGCCGCAATGCGTGCCATCGCACGCACCGATTCGACCGGATAGGCACCGGCCGCACTCTCTGCCGACAGCATCACCGCAGAGGTTCCGTCAAACACCGCGTTCGCTACATCCGATACTTCCGCACGCGTAGGCATGCGGCTTGTTACCATGGAATCCAGCATCTGCGTTGCGGTGATCACGGGCTTCCCTGCCGCACGGCAAGCGGAAATCATACTCTTCTGTATCCCCGGCAGTCGCTCGTACGGGATTTCCACGCCCATATCCCCGCGGGCGATCATGATGCCGTCCGATACCGCCAGAATCTCATCAAAATTGTTGATCCCTTCCTGATTCTCAATCTTCGCTATGATTCGGATCTCCCCACCGCCTGCCTCTTCCAGAAAGCGGCGCAGTTCCCGGATATCCCTAGCCGTGCGGGTAAAGGATGCCGCCACATAATCTACGTGATGCTCCACGCCGAACCGAAGGTCGTCCTGATCCTTCTCTGACAAAAACGGAAGATCGATCGGAACACCCGGAAGATTGATCCCTTTATAGCTCCGGATTACACCCCCCGTTTCTGCCACCGCATGCACATAACGTCCGTCCGATTCGGTCGCACGCAACCGGATTCTTCCGTCATCGATCAAAATACGATCTCCGGGCTGCACATGCCGGGAAAGCCGCGGATAGGTCACGCCGATCACTTCCGGTCGGGTGGGATCGTTCTCCGGCGCAAACACAATCTCTTCCCCTACATGCACTTCTACACCCTTGTCTCCAAGACCCGGCAAGGTTCGGATTTCCGGGCCTCGGGTATCCAGCAAAACCGCCGCTGCCACACCCACATTTTCCCGCGCGCGACGAAAGGTTTCCAGATTCTTGCGGTGCATGGCATGATCGCCATGAGAAAAATTCATACGTGCCACATTCATTCCTGCGTGCAGCATCTCCTCCAATATCGATTGCTCCGCACAGGCCGGTCCCAATGTACATACGATCTTTGTACTTCTCATTCCCTTATCGCTCCCATTCTGCAACAACATTTCTTTATGGCGCTTCTTCTCTTTCTTTTCATCTTTATTATTATACCAGATTTTTTCGCATTCCGCAAGAAATTTTATCGTTCATCGTATATACTTCCCACCATTTTTTCTTGCTGCCTCCTGCTGTTCTTGCTGTCCTGTGTCCTTTCCCATGCAAGCAGTTCCCGCATCAGGTTTTCCGGCCGGTGTGCGTCCTTTGCCGTATATCGCCCCACCTCCCCGATCTCCCACATGGCTCCTACATGACGGTAAAGCAACCATGCCGGCGGCAGATGCGTTACCACATCGTCCAGGTTGCGCACCACCCTGAAGTTTTCCCATCGGGCACGCACCGCGCGGGGAAGCGGCCCCCAAAGCACACGCGGACATCCGAACCCGTATCCCGTAAGCCGTGCCCGGAGATCCGCTCTGTGATACCAGATATATTCGTGGCACAGAACCGAAAGGGCGGCTCCGTGCGAATATCCCACTACAGTCACCTCCTGTACACCCGGATCCGAAAGTGCGCCGGCAATCCGCTCCTCCACAGACTTCCATACGCGCACAAAGCCCCGATGCGCAAACCATACCGTGTGCCCCATCCTGCGGTATGCACGAGCCGGGAAATCCAGATTGTTTTTCCAGTCCTCATATCCATCCGAGCCCTCAAAATATATTGTCAGCCTGCCCCCGGCACGTTCCAGGGCATAATCTCCTCCGTTTTCTGTGTGAAGATACTGCGCGTGCAGACAGTTCCGAAACAGCTCCGATGCTCGCATGTTTTTCCTCCGCCTTGCCGTTTTTTCCAGCATATGCATCTGTGCCTCGGGAGGTGCCAAACTGCGCCAAAAGAAAAAGGATCTGCCGCATAAAATGCGGCAGATCCTTTTTCCCTGTTCTCAGCGAAGATAGATTTCAATCACCGGCACTTCTGTCGGCGGAGCAATCACAGGCAGCGAAAAGTACACGGTCTTCTCATCGGCGGACAGACCGTCTCCGAAATGATTGCCGGGCCGCCCCACGGTATACCGCAACTCGCTCGCATCGTGCAAAAACTGTGCATATGCGATCCGGTCCGACAGTCCCTGCATCGACAGAATCGAAAATGGATAACTCAGCAGATGAATATACAGCCGCTTCCCGTCCTCACTCTGCGTCAGCAATGTGCCCGCCGGTGCGGTAAATTCCGGTTCCGCTTTGGTACACCCGTATATCGATCTGCCGTTGTATTTCATCCACTTGCCGTATGCATCCAATGCGTTCGTTGCACGTGCGTCCATATACCCCCGCGCGCAGGGGCCCACATTCATCAGCAGATTCCCTCCCAGCGCCACCGTCTTGATCAGCATCTCAATCAACATCCGCGGCGACTTCCAGGTCTGCTCGTCACGATAATAGCCCCACGATCCTGAAAAGGTCTGACAGGCCTCCCAGGTCAGATATTCTCCGCTCTTCGGATCCCGGGGCCATTCCTCTACCTGATACTGTTCCGGCGTGGAAAGGTCCTGCTCAATCCCGGTCCGGTTGTCGATGATGATTCCTGGCTGCAGGGATCGGGCCAGCGCGATCAGCTTCTCCGACTCCCAATCCTCTTTTCCCTTTCCGTTCATACTCGGATCCCGGTTGCTCTTGTTCCCCTCATAGGAAAAATCAAACCACAGAATATCGATCTTTCCGTAATTGGTCAGCAGCTCACGCACCTGATCCCGCATATACGCACTGTATTTTTTCATGTCTCGCGTCCGGTTCTTCTCTGGCGCCGCAGGATCGTCACGCATCGGATGAATCACATCAATGGTAAAATCCGGATGATGCCAGTCTATCAGCGAATAATACAATCCCACATGCAGCCCTTCCGCACGGAATGCATCCGCATATTCACGCACAAGATCGCGGCCAAAGGGCGTGTTGGTAATTTTATAGTCGGTGTAGGCGCTGTCAAACAGACAAAATCCTTCATGATGCTTGGCCGTCAGTACTGCGTACTTCATGCCCGCTTCCCGCGCACGGCGGGCCCACTCTCTGGCATCGAACATGTCCGGATTAAAATGACGGAAATACCGGTCGTAGTCCTCATCGCTGATCCGTTCGCCGTTCTTTATCCATTCGTGTCGTGCGGGCAATGCATACAGGCCAAAATGAATGAACATTCCAAAACGGTCATGCACAAACCATTCCGTATCCCCCGGTGTTTTTTTGCGCACATAACTTGACATCTTTTCTCCTCCTTCTTGACATTCCTCTGCGGGTATAGTAAACTATCCGTGGATTCATGTACTTTCTTCAAGGATAGCACACTTTCCGCCCCATGAACATGGATTTTTTACATTTTCTTATGGATTTTTACGGAGGAAGCATGCAAATCGAGCAAATGCGTCTTTTTCACGATTTTTCCAATCTTTGTGATCTTTCCATCACAAGCGGTGGATTTGTACGCACGGATGCATCCTGGCATCAGGATCCCCTTCCCTCGCCGATCTCACGCCTCTATTATGTCATGGACGGAAGTGGTATGCTCCTGTCCGACGACGAGCAGATGCCGCTGGAGCCCGGCTTCGTTTATCTCGCGCCCTGCGGCATGGCGTGCGGATTCTATGGCACGGCATCGGTCACAAAGCTCTTCTTCCACATCAACCTGATCCTGCCCGACGGATACGATCTGTTCGCCTCGTGCCGTCATTTTGCCAGAATCCCACGCGCAAAAGAATATATGCAACGGCTTCTTTCCTGGTATGCCGGCGAGGACGCCGCCGGCTATGCCATGCTCAAAGGAGAGATCTGGAATACTGTTTCCGCCTTTGCAGAACGCCTTTTGCCTCCGCAAACGCGACGCGTTTCCTATTCGGATCCGGTGGCAGGCGCCATCGCCTATATCCGGGAGCATCTTTCGGCAGGACTTACGGTCGGTGAGGTCGCCAATGCTGTCTTCTGCTCGCCCGGGACGCTCTCTGCGGCCTTCCGCAAAGAGCTTGGATCCTCCGTCGCACGATATATTGAAGATCTGCTCATGTTTGAGGTACGACGCATGCTCCTTTCCACAGACCGCACCATCGGACGCATCAGCGATGACTTCGGTTTCTGCGATCAATTCTACTTTTCCCG
>CALWTT010000069.1 GCA_944384545.1 uncultured Clostridia bacterium
CAGCTTTTACTCCCACCTGCTGTGCAGAGCGCGTCGCGCTGTTCACGGCGGTAGCGGCCGGCGTACGGGACTTTTGCGCGCTCGCGGTCTGCGGAGGGCCTGCCGGTGGGGACACTGCACCGTGCACACCCTGCGGGGTATGCCGGCAGGCATTGCGGGAGTTCTGTGATCCCGGTTCTTTCCGCATATATACAGAGGCAGCGGAAGGGATACGGGAATACCGTCTGTCGGAGCTGCTGCCAGACGGCTTCGGGCCGGAGAATCTGCGAGCTCCTGCCGGGACGGCGGAGAGAAAGGAGACCGGACATGAGGATGTATGACATTCTGCACCGGAAGCGGCAGGGGGAGGCGCTGCGCGAGGAAGAAATCCGCTGGTTCGTGCAGGCGTACACGGCGGGACAGATTCCGGACTATCAGGCGGCGGCCTTCTGTATGGCGGTATGCTGCCGTGGCATGACCGGAGAGGAGACCGCGGTGCTGACCGATGCCATGATGCGTTCGGGCGAGTGTGTGGATCTTGGCCGTTTCGGGGATCGGAGCGTGGACAAGCACAGCACGGGCGGCGTGGGGGATAAGACGACGCTGATTGTCTCTCCGATCGCGGCGTCCTGCGGGGCGTATGTGGCAAAGATGTCTGGCCGTGGTCTCGGCCATACGGGGGGTACGGTGGACAAACTGGAATCCATACCCGGCTACCGTACCGAACTGACGCGGGAGGAATTTTTCACCGCAGTGGAACGTGTCGGTATGGCGGTAATCGGCCAGAGCGGGAACCTGGCGCCGGCGGACAAGAAGTTGTATGCGTTGCGGGACGTGACGGCGACGGTAGACTCCATTCCGTTGATTGCATCCAGCGTCATGAGTAAGAAACTGGCGGCAGGCGCGCGGAATATTGTGCTGGATGTGAAGATCGGGAGCGGTGCCTTTATGAAAACCGAGGAGGAAGGACGGGAACTGGCGGAGCGGATGGTGCACGTGGGGGAGGCCTGCGGTCGCCGCGTGTGTGCTCTGCTCACCGATATGGACACGCCGCTCGGCCATGCGGTCGGGAACGCATTGGAAGTCGACGAAGCGGCAGCGGTGCTGCGCGGAGGGGGTCCCGAGGATCTGCGCCGCCTTTCCCTGGCGCTTGCGACCGACATGCTGGCGCTTTCACTGGGCCTTGCCCGAACAGAGGCATCGCAGCGTGCAGAGCAGGCATTGCAAAGCGGGGCGGCCTGTGAGACGGCGGCGCGCTGGATTGCAGAGCAGGGAGGAGACCCGTCTTTCCTGACCGATGGGCATGCATTGACACATGCGACCGTGGAAATGCCGGTATATGCGCAGCACGCGGGGTATCTGACGCAGACAGACGCAGAATCTGTCGGGCGCGCAGCGGCGGTGCTCGGAGCGGGCAGAACGCGGAAGGAGGACCGTATCGATCCGGATGCGGGAATTCTCCTGTATAAGAAGCCCGGAGATGCGGTGGAGCGCGGCGAGATGCTGGCTGTTCTGTATACCAACCGCCCGTCCGCCGCAGAGGAGGCGCAGGCAATATTGCGCCATGCGCTGACCGTGAGCGAAGCATGTCCGGCGCCGCACCGGCTGCTGTACGGTCGTGTGGAATCCGGGACAGCGGGCGCTGTTGTGCAGAATCCTTAAAAAAACGGCGTGCTGATATAAATAATTTTATATCGATATTTTTCAATCGGTATTGAAATACGGATAAAAGCATGGTACAATGGAGGTGGAAAGGAGAAAGCGGATGAATCAGAAAACAGTATCGGAGCAGACGCTGCGCCGCCTTCCGGTGTATCTGCATTATCTGCGCTCGGTGCGCGGAGAACGCGAATGTATCTCGGCCACGGCATTGGCGCAGGCGTTCGGGCTGAACGATGTACAGGTACGGAAGGACCTGGGCTCGGTCAGCGGACTGGGCCGGCCGAAGGTCGGATACGCGGTAGAGGAACTGATAGCGCAGCTGGAAGGATTTCTCGGTTGCCGTGCAGCGACGTCGGTGATACTTGTGGGCGCGGGACATCTGGGGACGGCCTTGCTGTCCTATGCGGGATTTCTGGATTACGGTCTGGATATCTGCGCGGCATTTGACTGTGCGGAAGATGTGATTGGCCGGCGCGTATGCGGGATCCCGGTGCTGTCGTCGGAAGAACTGGAAGCCTATTGCCGTGCGCACTGTATCCATCTGGCGATTCTGACGGTGCCGGCGTCGGCGGCGCAGCAGATGTGCGACCGTCTGGTGGGATGCGGAATCCGTGCGATATGGAATTTTGCGCCGACGATTCTGCGCGCACCGGCCGGGGTGACGGTAGAGAACGAGAACCTGGCCTCCTCCTTAGCGGTGCTGACGCGGCATCTGAATGAGGGGCGCCGGACCGAAGCAGGAGAGAGCATATGAACCTTCTGCACCTGCAGTATGCCGTGGAAATAGCGCGCACCGGATCGGTGACGCGTGCGGCAGAAAATCTGTATACCAGCCAGCCCAACATGAGCCGTGCGGTCCGGGAGCTGGAAAGCGATCTGGGGATCCGGATATTTGAGCGCACGACACGGGGGATTTATCTGACCAAAGAGGGCGAGGAGTTTATCGGGTATGCACGTGCGATTCTCGATAAAGTGAATGCAGTGGAGAGCCGATATCGGAGCAGGACCGACAAGTGCCGGCACTTTTCGCTCTCAGGACCTTGCGGAGCGGGCTATGTAGCCTGCGCGTTTACGGATTTTGTGTGCGGGAGTGCGGATGCGGGCGGCGGCGGAAGCGAGTTGCGATTCCGCTCGGACACGCTCAACGAAACCGTGCATCGCGTTTGTGAGGGCAGCTACCGTCTGGGAATTATCCGGTATCCGGCGGCGCATGACCGGTTGTATAAAGACATGCTGGACGACAAGGGTCTGAATTACGAATGGATCTGCAATTTCCGGCATATGCTGGCGGTCTCGCGTAAAAGCCCGCTTGCGTCGCTTGGGTCGGTAGGAGCGGAGGCGCTGACTGCATTGACGGAGGTTCTGGCGAGCGAGCCTGCCTCTGCGGGCCCGCCAGGGGCGGAAGGGCAGCGGGAGGCGGAGAGCGATCCGGCACCGCGGCGGCGTGCAGTACTGTTCGGGAGCGAATCCTGCCTGGGCCTGCTTTCGTCGTGTACGCAGTCATATATGTGGGTGGAGCCGATGCCGGCGCGCCTTTTGACGCGCTACGATCTGGTTCTGCGTGCCGCGGCGCCGGAGGCGCCGTTGTATCGGGATCTGCTGATTTTCCGAAAAGATTATCGTCTCGGGGAGACGGATGCCCGTTTTCTCGATGCGTTGACGGCGGTGCGCCGTTCCTGCCTGACTGTTGCGGAGGAGTACGAAGCAGAGGAAAATGCGCGTGCAGCTCCGGTGAGCGGCGGGAAATAAAACCGGGAAGTACAGAAAAGAAATACAAAGAAAAAGCAAGAGAATCGGAGGAAAGACAAGATGGAAGAGAAGTACCCCCTGACAGACAGTGTGGAAAAACTGGAAGCCCTGCTTGCACGTGTGCGGGAAGCGGAGCGGATCTACGCGACGTATACGCAGGAGCAGGTGGACCGTATATTCCGTGCAGCGGCGATTGCGGCAAACCACGCGCGGCTCCCACTGGCCAAGCTGGCGGTAGAAGAGACCGGCATGGGCGTGGTGGAAGATAAGGTGATCAAGAACAACTATGCGGCGGAATATATTTATAATGCCTACAAGAACACCAAGACCTGCGGAGTGATCGAAGAGGACAAAGCCTTCGGGATCTGCCGTGTGGCCGAGCCGATCGGCGTGATTGCGGCGGTCATTCCGACGACCAATCCGACGTCTACGGCGATTTTCAAGACCTTGCTGGCACTGAAAACAAGAAACGGTATGATCATCAGTCCACATCCGCGTGCGAAGGGCTGCACGATTGCGGCGGCGAAGATCGTGTTGGAAGCGGCAGTAGCGGCGGGAGCGCCGGCCGGTCTGATCGGCTGGATCGATGTTCCGTCTCTGGAGATGACGAACCTTCTGATGAAGGAAGCGGATACGATTCTGGCGACGGGCGGTCCCGGCATGGTGAAGGCGGCGTATTCGAGCGGGAAACCGGCGCTGGGCGTCGGCGCGGGGAACACACCGGCAATTATCGACGAGAGTGCGGATATTGTGATGGCTGTGAGTTCGATCCTGCATTCGAAAACCTTTGACAACGGCATGATCTGCGCATCCGAGCAGTCGGTGATCGTGCTGGATAAGATCTACCGCCGTGTCAAGGAAGAATTTGCGGTGCGTGGGGCATATTTCCTGAAAGGTGACGAGCTGGACAAGGTTCGCAAAACCATCCTGATCAACGGTGCACTGAATGCGAAAATTGTGGGACAGAGCGCGGTCCGGATCGCGGAGCTCTCGGGTGTGAAGGTTCCGGCAACGGCGAAAGTGCTGATCGGGGAAGTAGAGAGTGTGGAGCTGTCGGAGGAATTTGCCCACGAGAAACTCTCACCGGTGCTGGCGATGTACCGTGCCAAGGATCTTGGGGAAGCCTTTGACCGTGCGGAGCGCCTGATTGCGGACGGCGGATACGGTCACACCTCCTCGCTGTATGTGGATGCGGTGGCGGGCCGTGACAAGATCGCGGCGTTTGCAGAGCGGATGAAGACCTGCCGGATCCTGGTCAATACACCGTCCTCGTTCGGTGGAATCGGCGACATTTACAACTTTGCGCTGACCCCGTCTCTGACGCTGGGCTGTGGAAGCTGGGGTGGCAACAGCGTATCCGAGAACGTTGGTGTAAAACATCTTCTGAACATCAAGACGGTAGCGGAGAGGAGAGAGAACATGTTGTGGTTCCGAGCGCCGGAAAAGGTATATATCAAGAAGGGCTGTCTGCCGGTTGCGCTGGATGAGCTGGGGACGGTGATGGGCAAAAAGAAGGCGTTTATCGTGACCGACTCCTTCCTGTACAGCAACGGTTACACGAAGCCGGTGGAGAAGAAGCTGGACGAGATGGGAATCCGGTTCACCACCTTCTCGAACGTGGCGCCGGATCCGTCGCTTGCCTGTGCCCAGGAGGGCGCCCGTCTGATGACGGCCTTTGGTCCGGATGTGATTATTGCGGTCGGCGGCGGATCGGCGATGGATGCGGCCAAGATCATGTGGGTGCGGTACGAGCATCCGGAAGTGGACTTCCTGGATATGGCAATGCGGTTCATGGATATCCGGAAGCGGACGTATACCTTCCCGAAGATGGGAGAGAAGGCATACTTTGTGGCGGTCCCTACCTCTGCCGGAACCGGATCGGAAGTGACGCCGTTTGCGGTTATTACCGATGAGCGGACCGGTGTGAAATATCCGCTGGCGGATTACGAGCTGCTGCCCAAGATGGCGATTGTGGATGCGGATCTGATGATGAACGCGCCGAAGGGCCTGACCTCCGCCTCGGGTATTGATGCAGTGTCGCACGATCTGGAAGCGCTGGCGTCGGTGATGGCGACGGACTATACGGACGGACTTGCCATTCAGTCGCTGAAGATGATCTTTGAATATCTGCCGCGCGCATACGATAACGGTGCGCAGGATCCGCAGGCGCGTGAGAAGATGGCGAATGCGGCGACGATGGCAGGCATGGCGTTTGCGAATGCGTTTTTGGGTGTGATGCACTCGATGGCGCATAAACTGGGTGCCTTCCATCACATTCCGCACGGCATTGCGAATGCACTGATGATGGACGAGGTGCTGCGCTTCAACGCAGCAGAAGCCCCGACGAAGATGGGGACCTTCCCGCAGTACGATCATCCGATGACCCTGCATAAATATGCAACGGTGGCGGAAGCGCTTGGCATCAAGGGGAAGAACGACAGCGAGAAGCTGGAAGGCCTGATCCGCCGCCTTGACGAGCTCAAAGCAAAAATCGGAATCAAGCCTACGATCCGCGACTATGTACCGGACGAAGCAGACTTCCTGGGTCGCCTTGACGCGATGGTAGAGCAGGCGTTTGATGACCAGTGCACGGGAGCGAACCCGCGTTACCCGCTGATGCGAGAGATCAAACAGATGTATCTGAATGCCTACTACGGCACCAACAAAGCGACGGAGGGAGTATAAGCGATGAAAATGCAGGCAGATAAGGTAATTGCGGTCCGGACAGCAAAGACGGTATACAGAGACGGAGAGACTGCGATCAAGGTATTTGACGAAGACTATTCGAAAGCGGACGTACTGAACGAAGCGCTGAACCAGGCGCGCGTGGAAGAGACGGGGCTTCCGGTTCCGCGCGTGCTGGAGGTGACGAAGATCGAGGGAAAATGGGCGATCATTTCGGACTTTATTGCAGGGAAGACGCTGGCGCAGTTGATGGAAGAGAATCCGGGCAAGCGCACCGAGTATCTGAATCTGTTTGTGGATCTGCAAATGCTGGTGCACAGCAAGAAAGCGCCGTTGCTGAACAAGCTGAAGGATAAAATGAACCGGAAAATCAGCGAGAGCAAGCTGGATGCGACGACGCGGTATGAGCTTCATACGCGGCTGGAAGCGATGCCGAAGCACAAGAAGGTCTGCCATGGGGATTTCAACCCGTCGAATATCATTGTGAAGGATGACGGGCAACTCTATATTCTGGACTGGGCGCACGCAACCCAGGGAAATGCCTCGGCAGATGTGGCGCGGACGTATTTGTTGTTCTGCCTGTCGGGCGACCGGAAGCTGGCGGAGGAGTATCTGGATCTGTTCTGCCAGAAGAGCGATACGGCGAAGCAATATGTGCAGAAATGGATGCCGATTGTGGCAGCGTCGCAGTCGGTGAAGGGAAAGCCGCAGGAGCAGGAATTTCTGCTTCGCTGGGTGAATGTGGTAGACTACGAATAAGGGAGGACGGATGCGTGAAGATCATGGTATGCATCGGCAGCTCCTGTCATCTGAAAGGATCGCGCCAGGTGGTGGAGGGCCTGCAGGCCCTCATCGCCGGCCGCGGCTTGAAAGACCGCATCGAATTGGCGGGTACCTTTTGTATGGGACTGTGCCAGACGGGAGTGAACGTCAGGATCGGCGAAGAGGTATTTTCGGTACAGCCGGATGGCGTGGAGTCATTTTTTGACCGTGAGGTGATGCCGCGTCTTGCAGAAGAAGAGACGAAATAAGCGAGAGGGAACAGTACGGCAGGAAGGAGAAGAGCTTTGGGGGAGTTTCTGAAGCTGAAGACCAGCAACTGTAAGAACTGCTACAAATGCATCCGGCACTGTCCGGTGAAATCGATCCGTTTTTCCGGGGATCAGGCACACATTGTGGGAGACGAGTGCATTCTGTGCGGTCAGTGTTTTGTAGTATGTCCGCAGAACGCGAAGGAAATTGCGGACGGTGTGGAAGAGGTGCGTGTGCTGCTGAACGGCCCGGCGCCGGTGATTGCCAGCGTGGCACCGTCATTTTCGGCGTATTTCGAGGGCGTTGGATTTTCTTCCTTTGCGGCGGCTTTGAAGCAACTGGGTTTTGCCGATGCGGAGGAAACGGCGATCGGAGCAACCCTGGTAAAGCGTGAATATGAAAAGCAGGCAGCGCGCGGAGAAGAGGATGTCATTATCACATCCTGCTGTCCGTCCGTGAACCTGCTGATTCGGAAATACTATCCGACATTGGTGGGGTGCCTTTCTCCGGTAGCGACGCCGATGGCCGCGCACGGAATGGATATCAAGCGCCGGATGCCGGATGCGCAGGTTGTGTTTATCGGACCCTGCATATCGAAGAAGCAGGAAGCGTCGGAGCTTTCATCGATTGACGCCGTGCTGACATTTGAAGAGATTGCACGGATGCTGAACGAAGCGGGGATCACACCGGAGCCGGTTCCGGATCCGAAGCAAGAGAGCCGCGCACGTCTGTTTCCGACGTCCGGGGGGATTCTGAAAACGATGGATCTTCCGGAAGGCTATACATATATGGTAGTGGATGGCAGTGAAAACTGCCGTGCGGCGTTGGACGACATTGCGCGTGGGGATCTGCACCGGTGCTTTATCGAGATGTCCTCCTGTGCAGGAAGTTGTATTGCGGGTCCGATCATGGAAAAATACCGGAATTCGCCGATCCGTCATTTTCAGACGGTGGTGCGTTCGGCAGGGCCACAGGATTTCAAAGTAGATCCGCTGGAAGATGGCGCGATGTATTACCAGCAACGCCCGATTGCCGTGCCGCATGCGCAGCCGCGTGAGGAAGAAATCCGTGCGGTGCTTGCGAAAATGGGGAAAACGCGTCCGGAGCACGAGCTGAACTGCGGCACGTGTGGATATAATACCTGCCGGGAGAAGGCGATCGCGGTACTGGAGGGGAAGGCGGACATCAGTATGTGTCTGCCGTATCTGATGGATAAGACCGAGCGCTTCTCGAACAACATTCTGGATCATGCGCCGAGCGGGATCGTGGTGGTAAATGAAGATTACGAAGTGCAGCAGGTGAATCCTGCGGCCATGAGCATGCTGCATATCCGGGACGAATCGGATGTGCGCGGCGAGCCGGTAGTGCGGATTCTGGATCCGTTGCCGTTTATTGATGTACTGCAGAATCATAAGCAGGTACGTGACCTGCGGGATTATTATGCGGAATATCAGAAATATATCGAGATCACCATTGTACACGACGCGGTATCGCATATTCTGATTGCCCTGTTGCGGGATGTGACGGAGGAAGAAGAAACGCGGGCGCATAAGGAGGAACTTGCACGGCAGACAGTGGACACGGCAGACAAAGTCGTGGAGAAGCAGATGCGGATCGTGCAGGAGATCGCATCGCTGCTGGGCGAGACGGCGGCGGAGACCAAAATAGCGCTAACGAAATTGAAGGAGTCGATCGCGAATGAGGATACGGGCAAATAATCTCTGCGCGGACATCGGCTACAACAGTCTGAACCATGTGGGTGAGCAGTTGTGCGGGGACCGTGTGGAAGTGGTACCGGTAGACGAGAACTCCTCGGTGATTGTGCTGGCGGACGGACTGGGAAGCGGGGTGAAGGCCTGCATCCTTTCCACGCTGACGGCCAAGATCATCTCCACCATGCTGGCGTCGGGACTGTCCCTGGAGGACGCAGTCGGTACGATTGCGGCAACGCTGCCGGTCTGTTCGGTGCGTGGCGTGGCATATTCCACCTTTACGATTCTCCACCTGCGCAACAACGAGCGTGCAGAGATCATCGAATACGACAATCCAAGTGTGATCTTTCTGCGCGATGGGAAGGCGGTGTCGCCGTCCGTAACGACAACCGAGATCGGCGGTAAGAGCATCCGGCGCTGGGAGACCGACCTGCGGCAGGGGGATGTATTCATCGCGATGAGCGACGGAGTGGAGCACGCAGGCGTGGGCGGCGTATACAATTTCGGCTGGAAGCGCAGCGATATCATCGCGTTCATGGAAAGCATGGGGACGGTTGGCTTCACGGCAAAAACGCTGACCACCATTCTGCTGGACGAGACGGCGCGGCTGTATGACGGGGCGCCTGGTGACGATGCGACGGTCTGCACGGTCCGGATCCGGGAGCGTGTTCCGCTGAATCTTCTGTTCGGTCCTCCCGCAAATCGGAACGATGCAAATAAAATGATGGCGCTGTTTTTTGCCAAGGAAGGGAAGCATGTGGTGTGCGGGGGAACGACCTCGGGCATTGCGGCGGCATATCTGGGCAAGCCGCTTGTGCCGTGTCTGGATTTTCCGGATCCTGCGATCCCGCCGATCGCTACGATTGAAGGCGTGGACCTGGTGACGGAAGGTGTGATTACCGTCAATCGCGTACTCGAATATGCCAAGGACTGCTTGGGTGACAACAAGGAGTATCAGAAATGGAGTTACCAGCAGGACGGCGCCTCGCAGCTTGCGCGGCTCTTGTTCGAGGAGGCGACCGACATCAACTTTTTTGTCGGCCGTGCGATCAACCCTGCGCATCAGAACCCGGATCTGCCGATCAATTTCAATATTAAAATGCATCTGGTAGAGGAACTGTCCTCCTGCCTGACAAAAATGGGAAAGAAAGTAAAGGTCAGCTACTTTTGAAAGAGAATAAGAGAAAATTTGATACAAGAGTGCAACACCTGAAATACAAAGTGCTGCGCGAAGTGGCGCGTGCGGAATGGGAAGGGCAGCTTGCGGAGCGCATCCCCTCGATACCGAAGGAGATCATCCCGGGCAAGGTTCCGACCATGCGCTGTTGCGTATACAAGGAACGCGCCATACTCACCGAGCGGATCCGATTGGCCTGCGGCGGTGATAAAGAGAACCCCAACGTCATTGAAGTGCTGGACATTGCGTGCGACGAATGTCCGGCGGGCGGATATGTGGTGACCGAGTCCTGCCGCGGTTGTCTTGCGCATCGCTGCGCGGATGTATGTCCGCGGGATGCGATCACGATAGACGAACACCAGAAGGCGCACATCGATAAGAGCAAATGCATCAATTGCGGGCGTTGCGCGTCGGTATGCCCGTATACGGCCATTATCAACCGGAAGCGCCCCTGTGAGAACGCCTGCAAAATCAAGGCAATATCCATGGCAGAGGACGGGAGCGCCAAAATCGACAATGCCAAATGTATCTCCTGCGGCGCTTGCGTGTATCAGTGCCCATTTGGCGCGATTGCAGACAAATCCTACATATTGGACGTGATCCGGATGCTGAAAGCACGGGAAGCGGGAGAGGGCGGCCGCGTGTATGCCGTAGTGGCGCCGA
>CALWTT010000070.1 GCA_944384545.1 uncultured Clostridia bacterium
CCTATGTGGTGTCGTTTGAGGATGCGGAGCGGGTGTTTGCTACGCAGGAGGTCAGTTATCTTGGTCTGGTGGAGCCGCCGATGGATCCGGATGAGCCGGAGGGGATGCGTTTTGTCTGCTGGACCTATGAAGGACGGGAGTGGGACTTTGCGACCGAGCGGGTCACAGGAGACATGACGCTCTCGGCCTATTACGAGGCGACGGAGGAATAAGGCAAAGACGGCCGGTGTATCGGCCGTTCGACCTTCGGATCTCGGATAAAAAAGAGGGATAAAAAACAGAAAGAGCATGGGCACGGACGGGACCGTTCTGTGCCGGGGAGGGTAGAATGGCGGATTTTCTTGCATGCTTGCCGAATGTGTTTGCCGTACGCGACAGCTATCAGATCCTGCTCTGCCTGCGTGAGCCGGGAATATGCTGGCTACGCGTAGGGGACCGTGCGGTGTACGAAACCGAAAACGGCGTTTTGCGGACCGAATCGAAGGTGCGGCGTATCTGTCTGCCGCAGACGTTGCTTGACCGCGCGGGCGGGTATACCGTGTGCTACCGACGCGCGCCGGAGCGGAAGGCCTATTGCACGGAGCTGGGCCCGGAAGAACGGGCGACGTTTTGCTTTTTCCCGGTAGAGAAAACCGAAGGGATCCGCGGGGTGTATATTGCAGACGTACACAGCCGGTACGATGCGGCGGTACGTGCGGTGAAAGCAGCAGGACCTTCGGATTTTCTGATTGTGAACGGAGACATATCGGAGGTGGAGACCGAGGAGGATCTTTTGGCGGTGAACGATTTTATCGGCCGCGTCGGCGGAGCGGAAAAACCGGTCATCTGCGGACGGGGGAATCATGATACCCGTGGACGCCTCTCCGAGCGCCTTCCGGAGCATTTGCCGACCGAGGAAGGCCGCACCTATTTTCCGTTCCGGTTCGGCCCGGTATCCGGCGTGGTGCTGGATTGCGGCGAGGACAAAGAGGATGGGAATAAAGAGTACGGCGGCGTCAACCTGTTTGCCCCGTTCCGCCGGGAAGAAGCAGAACGTCTGCGTCGGATGCGGCTGCCTCAGACACCCTACCGACTGGCGGTCTGCCATATACCGTTCTTCTCCCGGCAATCGATGCGCGGGGTATTTGACATTGCGCGTCCGGTATACCGTTCCTTCGGCCGTTCGCTTGCGCGTCTTGCGCCGGATCTTTTGCTGTGCGGGCATTCCCACCGGTATGAACGGTATGCGCCGGGCGAGGAAGGAAGCCATTTCCCGCACCCGTATCCGGCCTTGGTCGGATCCCGCCTCGATGGCAACGGATGGGGCTGTACAACGGTGGCGCTTTATCCTGACCGGATAGAGATTTTCCATACCGACGAACACGGGAAAACCGAGTCCGAGCCGCCTCTGATGCGGGAGTGTCGGCCGGCTGCGGCTGGGAAAGGTGAGCTCTGAGATGCCGGTACTGGTGGCGGTTGGCGCCCTGCTTTCTGCTGCCCTGCTGATATATTGGGGCAGCTGCATAGCCCTTTTCCGTCATGCATTCTGCCGCCGCACATGTCAGGGTCGTGATCGTTTCCGTCCGGACAGCCCCGCCCTCGCCCCCTACGGCGAGGAGATTGCGGAAGGGATCCGGCGGGTCGATGCGTTGCCGTATGAGAAGCTGACCATAACCGCGGCGGACGGAATTGTTCTGACCGCCCGCCTTTACGGGGGTGCGGACGCGCCACTGACGCTTCTTCTGTTTCACGGGTACCGCTCTTTCGGCGCCTGTGATTTTGGCGGGATTCTGTGGAAATATGTGGAGAAGAAGGGGTATCGTGTACTGCTGCCGGATCAGCGGGCACACGGAGAGAGTGGCGGACGCTATATTACCTTCGGTATACAGGAACGCCGGGATTGCGCAGCGTGGGCGTTTTACCTGCGTGACCGTTTCGGACCGGCGCATCCGCTGGTGCTGGAAGGAATGTCGATGGGAAGCGCGACAGTGCTGATGGCGGCAGGCGTGCCGTTGCCGGAGACAGTAACGGGGATTGTGGCGGATTGCGGCTACACCTCCCCGGATGCTATCCTGCGGAAGGTAGCCGGAGACATGCATCTGCCGGCATCCCTGCTGTTGCCCGGCGTATATTTTCTTTGCCGGCATGTAGCGCATTTTGATCCGCTGGAGACCACAGCGCCTGCGGCACTTGCCGAGTCGGATCTTCCTGTGCTGCTGATCCACGGCGAAGGAGACGATTTTGTTCCGTGCTGGATGAGCGAGGAAAATTACCGTGCTTGTGGAAGCCGTGGTATACTTCTTCTGATTCCCGGTGCGACGCATGCTATGAGTTATTTTTATGATCGGGAACGGGTGGAGCAGGCTCTCTACCGCTTTCTTACGGAGCGAATGGCTGCATTTGCGTGTGTGCAAGCGGAGAGCGGTGGGAAGAGATGAGTATGGGCATTGGCGGATTCCGCATCGTGGATTTTATAAAATTTTCTGTATAGGAACAGAGAAAAAACCGGTATACTAAAAGCGGCAGCAACCGCCGCCGAACGGAGAGAGATTCTATGGAAGAAAAACACAGGGCAAATGCCGCAGAGGTGTTTCGGCACATACGAGGGAACATTCCAACGCTGCCGCTCTGTTTTTTTGGCTTTGCGGTAGTGGCGGCAATTGTACATGGGATCGCCTGTCTGCATGCGGGCTTTGCCGATTTTATCAATTTGCGTATAGGAGCGGGCTTTCGGTATGTTCTGGCGAAGGTGACGGATCTGTTCCCGTTTTCCGTAGCCGAAACCGTCCTGATGGCACTGCCGCTTCTGATCGGACTGTTCATTTATGCAGCACTGCGCCGCTCCGGCAGGGAATTCCGGCGTCTGCTTGCAACGGTTCTTTCGATACTGGCGCTTTTTTACGGACTTTTCGTATTTACCATCGGCTGCGGCTATCGCGGAAGCACACTGGACAGCCGGCTGTCCTTGCCGATAGGAGAGGTCAGCGCCGCGGAGCTGAATGAGACGGCGGTCTGGCTGCGTGAGGAAATCCATGCGCTGATCCCGGAGATTCCTTTCCGGGAAAAAGGAGCGTCCGTGATGCCGTATGGATACGAGGAGATGAACCGGAAACTGCTGGAAGCCTACGATACCGTATGCGGTCAATACGATTTTATCCAAAAGATGCACACGCGTGTGAAGCCGGTGACACTCAGCGAGGGAATGACCTATATGCATCTGACGGGCGTGTATACCTATATGACGGGAGAGGCGAATATCAACCGTGCTTTTCCGGATTATACGATCCCGTTTACGGCGGCGCATGAGCTGGCGCATCAACGCGGGATCGCGCGGGAGAACGAAGCCAATTTTGTGGCCTTTCTGGTGTGCATGGCGTCGGAGGACGCCTATATCCGGTACAGCGGGTATGTGTATATGCTGACCTACACGGTGAATGCGCTGTACAGCGCCGATGCGGAAGCCTATCGTACCCTGTGCGAAGGATATGACCCGGCGCTCGCGTATGAACTGATCGCCTACAACGATTTTTACAGCAAGTATGAGAACAATCCGGTCGGGCAGATCAGCAGCAGCATCAACAATGCCTATCTGCAAAGCCAGGGTACGGCGGGGACGCGGAGTTATGGTATGGTGGTGGACCTGACGGTGGCCTACTACCAGAGCACAAAAGCCGGGAATTGACGATAATATTCACCGGGTTTTGGTGTGGGTGTTTGTGTCGTTTTGCATAGGAACCAGGACCGTGAACGCATAGCCTGCGCGTGGTTTTCAGAGAAAGAATACGATATAAAGAAGAAAAAAGCCCCGGGCTGCACAGTTTTTCTGTGCAGCCCGGGGCTTTTCTTCTGCGTTGTCCGGAGTGCGGCGGGACTACCCGATATTTCTTTTCCGTCACGCGGCGGAAACGCCTGCGTATACTGAAAACAGAGAGAACGGCCGGGGGAGAACCGGCCGCTCTCCGCTATCAAACAGAACGGGAAAAGGAACGGCGGGTTTCCCGACCGTATCCGGCGGAACGACTATGAATGAATTGATCATACACCCGGTCGGAGCGTTGCGCGGCAGCGTTCCGGTGAGCGGATCGAAGAATGCCGCCCTGCCCATCCTGATTGCTACCCTGTTGTGTGACGGCCCTTCCGTGATCGGAAATTTACCGGGAATTCGGGACGTAACGTTGACCCTGCGTATTCTGGCGCGACTGGGGTGCACGGTAGAACAGATGGATGATACTACATACCGTATAGATCCTACGCATGCGTCGGCGCCGATATCGGCAGAACCGCTGACCGAACGTCTTCGTGCGTCTGCCTATTTTTTAGGGGCATTTCTTGGGCGATTCGGACGAGGCCGGATCGGCCGGATCGGAGGATGTGATTTTGGAGGTCGTCCGATTGACCAACATATCAAGGTGCTGTCGGCGCTTGGCGCTACGGTTCTTGTGACGGAGGATGGAGTAGAGGTATGCAGTGAGGAACTGAAAGGTACATCGGTATCGTTTGATACCGTTTCGGTAGGAGCGACGGTGAACGGCATCCTGAGCGCGGTGCGCGCGAGTGGGGAAACGGTATTGTATGGTGCGGCAGCAGAGCCGCATATTGACGATCTGATTGGTTATCTGAACCGTTGCGGTGCGAATATACGCCGTGCGGGTCAGAATGAGATCCGCATTCGTGGTGTGCGGCGTATGCGCGGCTGCAGTTACAGTGTCATCCCGGACATGATCGAGGCGGGCACCTATCTGATTGCAGGCGCGGCGACGCAGGGAGCTGTGCGCGTGCGGGGAGTGAATCCCGCGCATATAGCACCGCTGACGCGGAAACTGAAGGAGATGGGCGCGGATGTAGACGAAGAGGAGCAGGCGGTGAGCGTATTTGCGCCGGGCCGTCTGTACGGAACGCGTATAGAAACCCAGCCTTATCCGGGATTTCCGACGGATCTTCAACCGCAGATGACAGCACTTCTGTGCACATGTATCGGTACCGGGACCGTACGCGAAAACATATGGCGTCACCGTTTCCGGTACACGGAGGAGCTGCGGCGGATGGGAGCGAACATATCGGTGCGTGAGGACACGGCAACGGTGGTTGGCGGTGTGCTGACCGGAGCAGAGATGACGGTTCCGGATCTGCGTGCTGGTGCGGCACTGCTGATAGCGGCCTGTGCCGCGCGTGGAGACAGCCATCTGTACGATGTAGGGTGGATAGAACGCGGCTATGAAGATTTTGTAGGGAAAATGGGGATGCTGGGCGCGTCGGTGACGCCGATATAGGCTCAGCGGCTGCTGTGGGAATGACGGCGCCGGCGACCGCTTCTTTTACGGCCGCCGAGCATGCCGCCGAGCACCGAAAGTGCAAGGAGGAGCGGGTAGAAAAGCAGGAGGGAAGGAGAAGGCCCCTCCTCTTCCATGAAAATGAGCAGTCCGATGAGAAAGAGAACGAGGAGGGCAAGACCGCTGAGCAGACCGCAAAGGAACCCTTGCTTTCCGCGCATGCGAGCGGCGGTAAAGCCGCAGAAGAGCGCAGCGATGAGTCCGATGGCATACGCAACGGAAGGAATGAGAGCGGCAGGATCCTCGCGGGAGTAGGCAAAGGTTGTGCCGATGAGGAGGAGAAAGAGCAGGAGGCAAAACGTAGCGGAGAGGGCTCCGATCACCGAAGCGGTAAGCGAGCGCGGCCCCCCTTTTTTGCTTTTGACGGGCGAAACGATGGGATTCATAAAAACAGCCTCCGTTCAGATATTCGGTCATTCGAATATATGACGGAGGCGGAAAGGATATGCAGGAATTATTTATTTTCGGAGTCGGTTTCGGTGGGCGCGGGTGCATTTTTTTCAGAGGCGCGGACATCGACGGAACGGATCGCGGTTTTGAGGAAGCGGATTTTGGTACCGGCCTTGCTGGTTTCGATGGTGACAGTATCTTCCTTCATGCTGACGATCTCACCGATGATCCCGCCGATGGTGGTGATTTCATCTCCGACCTCGAGAGCATCGCGCATAGCGGCGGCTTCTTTTTCCTGTTTGCGCTGCGGACGGATCCCGAAGAAATAGAAGAGAACGAACATGGCGAGGATGAGAACGATAGTAATCCATCCGCCTCCGGGTCCTCCGGTGGGGGCAGCGTCTTCAAGCAAGAACTGGAACATAGGGCAACTCCTTTACATTTAATAAAATAAGATGATAAAAACACAATATAAATATTGTAGCAGAAAGAAATGGAGAATACAAGAGAAAAGGCAAGAAAAAAAGAAAAGTTTCTGCGTACGGAATGTTGACAAAATTCGCGCTCTGTGTTATAATGCGGAAGAGAAAAGGGAGAATCGCGAAGGAAGGCACACAGAACCTGGGGGATACGGCACCCGGTGCGTGTGGAGGCAAAGCAACCTGCCGGGAGGCAGGTTGTTTTTTTGTCCGGGGTGTGGGTGGACTTGCGATTTTTCTCGGGAACCCCGCATATGGGGGAACGCTCCGCACGGTGCGGGAGGAACGCAAGAGGAAAAAGGAAAGCATAGGAAAAAGGAGAGAAAAACATGAAACTCATCTATGATGTGCACGAAAAACCGCCATTTGGCCAAAACCTGGTGTATGCGTTTCAGCAGCTGCTGGCGGTCATTGCGGCCACGATCCTGGTGCCGATCCTGGTAAACGGCAGTACGGGGACCGCACTGCTGGATGAAGGAGCGGCGCTGTTGGGTGCCGGCGTGGGAACGCTGGTTTATCTGCTGTTCACGCGTTTCCGCAGCCCGGTATTTCTGGGATCGTCGTTTGCGTTTATCACGCCGTTGTGCACGGCGGTGACATTCGGGTATTGGGGCGTCATTCTGGGATCCGTGATTGCGGGATTGGTATACGTGATTCTGGCCATTGCCATCCGTTTTTCCGGCTCTGGCTGGGTGGACCGGCTGATGCCGCCCGTGATCATCGGGCCGGTGGTGGCGCTGATCGGACTTGGGCTGTCCAGCTCCGCGATCAGTAATCTGACCAATACAGCCAGCTCGGCGGAGGATTATAACCTTCTTGCGATTTTGGTGGGGATTGTGACCTTTCTTGCCACGATTCTGGCCTCGGTGAAAGGGAACCGCAGTATGAAGCTGATTCCGTTTGTGATCGGCGTACTTTCGGGGTATGTCCTTGCCGTTGCGATCACGCTGGTGGGATACAACCTGCTGGGTCTTGACTATTGCAATATGGTAGATTTTTCGGCCTTTTCTACGATTGGCGATATAAATATGTGGGTGCCGAATATCACATTTGCGCACGCCTGGGATTTTGCTTTCACGGATTTCCTTTCGTTGTTCATTGCGTTTGCGCCGGTAGCGTTTGTGGTATTTGCAGAGCACATAGCGGACCATAAGAATATCAGCTCGATTATAGAGAAGGATTTGTTGCAGGATCCCGGTCTGGACAAGACGTTGCTGGGCGATGGGATCGGTTCGATGGCGGGTGCTCTGTGCGGTGGTTGCCCGAATACGACCTACGGTGAATCGGTAGGCTGTGTTGCCATTACCGGAAATGCATCGGTATACACGATCTGTACAACGGCGATCATGTGTATGGTTCTGGCATTCTTCTATCCGTTTATTGCCTTTGTAGAGACGATTCCTACCTGCGTGATCGGCGGTATCTGCATCGCGCTGTACGGATTCATTGCGGTATCAGGATTGCGGATGTTCAAGCATGTGGATCTGGAGGATCCGAAGAATCTGTTCATCGTGGCGGCGATTCTGGTCACCGGCATCGGCGGCCTGCAGCTGGTCTTTACGATTCCGAATCTTGGGGATGTGGTGATATCGAACATTGCCTGTGCGCTGATTCTGGGTATTGTAGTGAACCTGATTCTGCGCCCGAAGAAGGTGCAGGTAGAGAAGACGGTAACCGGAACGCCGGAGGAGCGGGAAGAGGAAACCATGTTTGGTCCGACGCGTGAGGACGCGGAATAAGCGCGGAGGAGAAACCACCCTGGATGTGACCGGCTACAACCACAATGTCCTGGGCGGATATACAGCACCGCGGCTGACGCTTGGCGCGTCGGGCAGCGGCGAGGTGA
>CALWTT010000071.1 GCA_944384545.1 uncultured Clostridia bacterium
GAGATATTCATACCTATATTCTGTCGGGAGATCGGGACCTTCTGCAACTGATTTCCCCCAGCGTCACCGTTTTGCTGGCCGGGAACGCGGACACCGTACCCTACAATCGGGATATGTTCTTCGGAAAGTATGGTGTAGAGCCTGCCCAGCTGACCGAGGTCAAAGGTCTGATGGGCGATGCCTCCGACAATATTCCCGGCGTAAGCGGCGTCGGCGAAAAAACCGCGCTTCGCCTCATTGCCGCATACGGGAATCTGGAAACGGTCTATGCCTCTCTGGATGCGCCGGATATCACGCGGGGCCTGCGCGCCAAGCTGGAAAGCGGAAAGGATATGGCCTTTCTCTCCCGGCGCCTTGCAACCATTCTCCGGGATGCGCCTGTCGGATGTGACCTCGGAGCACTGACCTATGCAGGCATGGACAAGCCTGGTCTGCGTCAAAAATTTCTCGCACTGGAATTCAGCGGCCTGATCCGCCGCCTCGGCCTTGACCGGCCGGATTCCGGCCCGGACGGGTCAGACGTGCAGGATTCCTCCGACGCGCCGGAGGAAAGCGATGCGGAAACGGCCGCCGGATCCATGCGGGGACCGGTGTACAGGCAGGCCTCCCCGGACGAGATCCTGCGTGCGGCCGGCGACCGGCCGGTAGCCGTTTGTCTGCTGAACGGTGATCTGTATGTGCATGCAGGAGGTGACAATTTCGGGCCGGTCCCCCCGCAGCAGATTCCTGCATTGTCACCTTTTTTTGACGAGAATCGTACACTATTTTGCTATGACAGCAAACAGCTCTGGCACACGCTGCGCCGCTACGGCCTGACCCTGCGCGGCCGCCCCCGCGATCTGATGCTCTATGCCTATGTCTCGGATGCCGCGCTCGGAACCCTGTCGCCTGCCCAGCTGGCCACCGCTTATCTCGGCGCGCTCCTGCCCGACGGCACGCCGTATGCGCACCTGCTCCCCGCGCTGGCCGAAGCGCTGGCTCCCCGTATTACCGAAAACGGCGCCGAAGCCCTGCTCTATGAAACCGAACTCCCGCTTGCACTTCTGCTGGCAGAGATGGAAGAGACCGGGTTCCGGATCGACCGTGCCGGACTGGAGGGCTTCCGCGATGAGCTCGAGCACGCCATGCATGTGCTCGCCGCACAAATATGGGAGCTTGCCGGGGAAGAGTTCAATATTCAGTCGCCGCGTCAGCTCGGCCATATCCTTTTTGAAAAGCTCGGCCTTCCCGCCACGCGCAAAACAAAAACCGGATACTCCACCGATGTGGAGGTTCTCAGCCGATTGCGTTACGCGCATCCGATCGTCGCCGCCATCCTCGACTACCGGCAGATTTCCAAGCTCTACGCCACGTATGCCGTAGGGCTGCTGAAAGTGGCGGATCAGAAGGATCGGGTCCATACCGACTTCAAGCAGGCCCTGACCGCGACCGGACGCCTTTCCTCTGCCGAACCCAATCTGCAGAACATTCCGGTCCGGACCGAACTCGGACGCGAAATGCGTCGCTTCTTTATTCCGGAGGATGCCGACCATGTGCTTGTGGACGCGGACTACTCACAAATTGAGTTGCGTCTGCTGGCGCATATGGCCGGCGACGATGCCATGATCGCCGGCTTTGCGCACGGCGCCGACATTCACACTGCCACCGCCGCCGCGGTTTTCGGCCTTACACCCGAACAGGTCACCCCCGCTCTCCGAAACCGTGCAAAAGCCGTGAACTTCGGTATTGTTTACGGGATCGGTGCCTATTCCCTCGGAAATGATATCGGCGTACCTACCGCGCAGGCCAAGGCCTATATCGATCAGTATTTTGCCAGCTATCCCGGGGTTGCCGCTTATCTGCACCGCACCGTCGAAGAGGCAAAACGGGACGGCTATACCCGTACGCTGTACGGGCGGCGGCGCAGTATTCCCGAATTGCGGGCGCAGAACAAAATCACACGGAGCTTCGGCGAACGTGTTGCCATGAACAGTCCGATCCAGGGTACCGCCGCTGACATCATCAAAATCGCCATGCTGCATGTGGCGGAGCGCCTGCGCCGCGAAAAAGTCGATGCGCGTCTGGTCATGCAGGTACACGACGAACTGATCCTGGAATCTGCGCGCAGCTGCGCCACGCAGGTCGCACAGATCCTGCGGGAAGAAATGGAGGGGGCGGCGACGCTTTCGGTGCCTCTGACCGTGGACGTACGGATCGGCGAAACCTGGCTCAAATGAGGCGAAATCTGATACGGATAACAAGTAAAGGGTGTTATGTTTTTTCACGACACACGGATCGAAATATCCAATGCGTGATTTTTGTATAGCGGCAGAAAAAGCCTCCCCTGCGATAATATTGCAGGGGAGGCTTTTTCTGCATACAGAGCAGGAACGCGGGGATCCGGGGCGCACAGGCTATCGGAAAGAGAATAGCGCTTTTTGTAAAAAGCGCTGCAAAAACTTTTTGGCTCCGCTGCGGCGGGGAAAACGGATTCGGAACACACGGAGGGGGAAAAGCACAGGAAGAGGCGTGCCGATAGCGCGCCTCTTCCTGTAGGGGGAATGCTTTTCCGCGGAAGGTTACTTCTCTGCCGCATGCCGTTTTGCCGGCAGATATCCATAAGCAGCCAGGGCACGGGATGCTGCCTCTTTTGCCATGGCGACCTCCTGCTCTGTAAGCGGAAGATCAAAATCACGGAATCCATTGTCCCGGAAATCCCGGCCGGTCAAGGCGCCGAACCACACAAGGCCCAGCAAATAACGGCCGAAGCCCAGGGATGCATGGTATGTATCCCGATGCAGAGATTCCGCCCCCAATGCGCGCGCTTCCAAAAACGCACGTCCGGACGGAAGAATTCCCGACGCACGCATTGCCTCTGCCGCCATCTCTGCCGCTCCGTGCAGATCCGCGTACATGGATGCCTCGTCGGAATACTGCAGCTCGGTCATCAGGCGTGCGCTCCCGCGCTCATACGGCCATGTCTCATGAAAGAACAGGCGCGCGCGCGGCTGACAGCGGCGGATATAACCGCACAGCTCATCCAGATAGGGCTGATAGGTTGCATAGCGCGGCGCCTCCGAGCTGAGCTGCTGCACCGTTACCACATCAAAGAAATCCGACAGGAGCGCTTCCTTCAGCGACACTGCCAACTGCGTCGACACGCCGTTCTGCTCAAAGGTATATACGCGGTCCTCCGCCAGCATATTCCGGTAATGCCGCGCCAGAGAACAGCCCCCGATCATCAGATTCACCGTACGCATCGGCACTCCGCCCGCACGCGCAATCCCCGACAGATACCGTGTCGCGTCCTGAGAAAAACTGTTGCCAACCGACAGAATCTTCATTTCGGCACCTCCACCGTCTCCACACCGAAGGAAGCACGGATGACACGCCGCGCGTTCCGCAGACCGGTCAGCGCGCCGGTGGAAATCATCTGAACCGCAAGGTTCCCGATGGCCGTCGCCTCCCCCGGACCGGCCAGCACCCGACGGCCGGTTTCACGCGCCGTCAGCTCGTTCAGATAGCCGGCCTTGCTTCCACCGCCCACAATGCAGAGGGCATCGAAACGGCGACCGGTATTTTTTTCGATCTCCGTCAGCGCCTCCCGATATCCTGCGGCCAGGCTACGGTATATCACGGCGGAGATTTCTGCCACCGTATGCGGGACCGGCTGACCGCTCTCACGGCAGGCAGCCTGTACTTCTGCGATCATGGATTCCGGTGCCAGAAAACGGGCGTCCTCCACCGGCACACGCGACGGGAAATTGTCGGCCTCCCGTGCCAGCTCGCACAGGCGGTCGTATCCGTATTCCTCTCCCGCCTCGCGCCACTCCCGGCGCGCCGACTGGATCATCCACAGCCCCATGATGTTTTTCAGGTAGCGATAACGGCCACGATATCCGCCCTCGTTGGTAAAGCCGGCAAGACGGCTGGCCTCGGTCGTATTGGGCGAGGGCAGTTCGGTTCCGATCAGCGACCATGTTCCCGAGCTGATATATGCAAAGCCATCCTGCTCGCAGGGGACCGCCACCACCGCCGATGCCGTATCGTGCGTTGCCGGCTGCACCACACAGCAGTCAAAGCCCAGTTCCGCACGGATCTGCGGCGAAAAGCGCCCTACGCGGCTACCCGGCCGATGCAGCTCGCCGAACAGATCACAGGGCAGTCCCAGGCGGCCGATGATCTCATAATCCCAGTTCCCGGTTTCCGCGTTCACCATCTGCGATGTGCTCGCCATGGTATATTCGTTTGCGCACACACCGGTCAGGCGGTAATGGAAATAGGAAGGCACCATCAGCAGGGTTTTTGCCTTTCCGATCAGCTCCGGCGTTTCCTTCTGGATCGCCGCCAGCTGGTACAGCGTATTGAAGGGCTGATAGGCTACGCCTGTGCGGCGGAACAGCTCGTCGGCGGGCAGGATACGGTTCACCGCCTCCTGCATGCCTGCCGTGCGGCTGTCACGGTAGGCGACCGTATCGCCGAGTACTGCGCCGGTGCGATCCAGCAATACGAAATCCACCCCCCAGGTGTCGATGCCCATATACGAGGGGATGCGGCCGATCTCACGGCAGCGGCGCAATCCCGCCATGATATGCGCAAACAGCCGCTCATAGTCCCAGCACAGGTGTCCGTTCCGCTCCTGTACGCCGTTTTCGAACCGGTACACCTCTTCCGTCACCATACGCCCGTTTTCCATATGACCGAGAATATGGCGGCCGCTCGATGCACCCAGATCCACCGCCAGATAGTATACCGGCAGGCTCATTCGGTCACGACCCCCTTCTGCAACAGAATATTTGCGTACAGCGCGCGCTCTCCCGTTGCTACCACCGCATACGCGCCGCGGGCTTTTTCATAAAAGGCAAATCGTTCTTCTTCACCTATGCATCCCCCGCCCCGTGCGTCGTGCTCGGCCAGAATGGCACGGTATGTATCCCATACCGGCGTCTTGACCGGATCCCCCGGCACTACCTGCATCAATGTAACCGGATGCGCTACATAGGTATCCAGCGGAAAGAGCGGCAGGATGGCGCGCAAAAGCTCCGGTATGCCGATCCCATCCGCACGCACCACACGCGCCGCCTCTCCGACCGATTCGGACGGAAAATTCCCGTCCCCCAGCACAATCGTATCCCCATGCCCCATTTCTGAAAGAATTTTCAGAAGCTCCGGTGAGAGCAGAGGAGAGATTCCTTTCAGCATAGTTTCTTCCTTTCCCTCCGGCCGGATCTTCCGGCCGGGTTTTGTTGTTCAGGCCACACGGGCCCCGCATCACGGGGCCCGTTCTTTGCTATCCGCTCTGCTGCGGTTATTTCTTGAACTGCGGGCCATATGCGGCGCAGGCACGGAAATCCTGCCCTTCCTTATCCATGCCAAACGCGCCCCACGATGCCGGGCGGAAAATATCCTCCTCCGCCACATTGTGCATCGATACCGGAATCCGCAGCATCGAACAGAGCGTGATCAGGTCCGCTCCGATATGGCCGTAGCTGATCGCACCATGATTGGCGCCCCAGTTGTTCATGACATCGTACGCGCTCCGGAACGCGCCCTTACCGGTCACACGCGGGGTAAACCAGGTGCAGGGCCAGGTATAGTCGGTCCGCTTCCAAAGCAGATCGTTGACCTCCTCCGGCAGGCAGACCGTATACCCTTCGGCAATCTGCATCACAGGACCAAGACCTTTGACCAGGTTCAGCCGGATCATCGTGCAGGGCATTTCGGCCCGGGTCGCAAAGCGTGAGGAATATCCGCCGCCGCGGAAATACCCGCAGTCGGCGTAATTCCAGGTCGTGCTCTTCAGAATTGCGGCCGCATCCTCCTCGGTCACTTCGTACCAGGGCTTCATCACCGCGTTCCCTGCCGCATCCCGGGCGGCTCCACTCGCATCCAGACATGCCGCGCCCGAATTGATCAGGTGCAGGAAGCCGCCCGCTTCCTTTGCGTGACCGGTCGGCGTATAGTTCGCCGCACGGCGCAGCGCTTCGCTGCTCCAATAGGTGCGCACGTCCGCAAAAATCTGCGCACGGTTGGTCAGCAGCTTCATAAACAGCATCGATATCCCGTTCAGCACATCGTTTTCGGTGGCCAGTATATAGGGCTCCCGCGCGCCGTTCCAGTCAAACGAGGTATTCAGAATGGCCTCGGCAAAATCCCCGTTCGGGTAAAAGTCGGTCCACTGACGCTGGCCCTGGAAGCCCGCTGCAATCGCATTGTGACCCACGGCCTCTTCCTCGCGTCCCTTCGGCAGATTCGGATTCCCGTTCATCAGGTCCTGGATGATCAGTGCCATCTTGACGACAAATTCCCAATCCCGGTCCTTGTGGGCACGGTCGCGCTGCAAAAATTCCGGATTCTTGTCGAAGCCTTCCCTGCAATTGTGACGGGTCCATTCCATAGCACGGTCAAATTCCGCACTGTCATAGATCCCCTCGCTCATACGCCGGATGATTTCCACCTCATCTACCGATTCTACGCGCATCCCAAGATAGTCTTCCAGAAAATGCGGATCCAGGATCGATCCGCCGATTCCCATCGTCACCGATCCGATCTGCAGGTAGGACTTGCCACGCATGGTTGCCGCAGCTACCGCCGCACGTCCGAAGCGGAGCAGCTTCTCCCGCACATCTGCCGGAATCGACGTATCGTTGGCCTCCTGTACGTCGTGTCCGTATATGCCGAAGGCGGGCAGCCCTTTCTGCGCGTGGGTTGCCAGTACCGATGCCAGATAGACCGCACCCGGGCGCTCGGTTCCGTTAAAGCCCCATACGCCCTTGATCGTATGCGGATTCATGTCCATGGTTTCCGCACCGTAACACCAGCATGGCGTAACCGTCAGCGTAATGGCGACGCCCGCACGGGAGAATTTCTCCTCGCATGCCGCCGCTTCAGCTACACGCCCGATGGTTGTGTCCGCGATCACAACCTCCACCGGTGCGCCGTTCGAATAGCGCAGGTTGGCGCGGAACAGCTCCGCTGCCGCACGCGCCATGTTCATGGTCTGATCCTCCAGAGATTCGCGCACGCCCAGCGCGCCGCGCCGGCCGTCGATGGTCGGACGGATACCGATGACCGGATAGCTGCCGATATACCGATTCTTTTCCATGTTTCCTTCTCCTACATATTCTCTATGATTTTGTTGCAGAGGAATCCGCACCGGAAGACAGGCAAGCTGGTCTTCCTGCTACGGTTGTTTTCATTTTACCGTTTCGGCAAGGGGTTTGTCAAGGGATTCTTGCAGATTGTTCTCATTTGGTGAGCGACGGCGGTCCGATGAGGGGATGGGACAGAAAAAGAGGGGGATGGAGGGGAGACGGTGGCGCTTTTTGTAAAAAGCGCCGCAAAAACTTTCTCCACCGCTGCGGCGAGGAAGAAAAGCCCCGACGCCGGGGATCCCGGCGCCGGGGCAGATCGGCGGATCAGAAGCCGAAATACTGTTCTGCGTTTTCGTAGCAGATGCCGCGGATCATACGGCCAAGGGCAGCGCGGTCGTCCGGATATTCCCCGTTTTCCACCCACTCCCCGAGCAGATTGCAGAGGATTCTGCGGAAATATTCGTGCCGCGGATAGGACACCAGGCTCCGCGAGTCGGTCAGCATTCCGACAAAGCGCGAAAGCACACCCAGATTGGCCAGCGCCTTCATCTGCGCTTCCATTCCGTCGCGGTTGTCGTTGAACCACCAGCCCGAGCCCAGCTGCATACGGCCTGCGATCGGACCTTCCTGGAAGTTCCCGATCATGCTACCAAGCGTATAGTTATCCTTCGGGTTCAGTGAGTACAGAATCACCTTCGGCAGGCCTTCCGCACATGCAAAGCCGTCCAGAAGTGCCGACAGCGGCGCCGCAATGGCCTCATCATTCATCGAATCGTACCCACTGTCTGCTCCAAGACGCCCGAACATGCGGGTGTTGTTGTTGCGCATGGCGCCGATATGCAGCTGCATCACCATATCCCGCTTCGCATAGGCGCCCGCCAGATGCGTCAGCACTGCCGTGCGGTACACCGCCTCGTCTTCCGCGGTCAATGCCTCTCCGGAAAGCTTACGCCGCAAGACTTCCGCTGCATCGCCCTTGGCATATGCCACATGCTCCAGAGAATGATCCGAGACGCGGCACCCGTTCTCGCAGAAGTAGGAAAGGCGACGGTCAAGGAAGGAAAGCAGCTCTGCGTAATTCCCGATCCCCTGCCCCTGCAGGTAGTCGGCAAAACCATCCTTTTCAATATTCACCGCGCGGTCGGGGCGGAAGGTCGGCAGCACCCGGACCGGGAAGCCCTCCTCCCGCAGACGACGGTGATGGGCAAGATCATCGGCCGGATCGTCGGTCGTACATACCACCTTGACATGCGAACGCAGGATCAGGCCGCGCGCCGAATATCCCTCTTCCCCAAGGCGCGCATTGCACGCCTCATAGATCCGGCGCGCATTCGCCGCGCACAGCGGCTCGTCCACGTCAAAATAGCGTTTCAGTTCCAGCGCCGTCCAGTGGTAGAGCGGGTTCCCGATCAGCCCCGGAAGCACCGTGGCAAAGGCCTCGAATTTCGCGTAGTCATCGGCTCCGCCCGTGATCCGTTCCTCCTCGATACCGGCACTGCGCAAAGCACGCCACTTGTAGTGGTCCCCCCCGAGAAACAGCTCGGTCGCATTCCGGAAGCGGTAATCCTCCGCGATCATCGCCGGACTCAGGTGGCAATGATAATCGATGATCGGCATTCCCTCCGCATAGGTGTGATACAGTTCCTGCGCGGTCTTTGTCCGCAGCATAAAGTTTTCCTGGATAATTCCCATAGGGCACCTCCCGTTTCCGCTTTTTTCTTCCATTATAGCGGAACCATTCCGCCCTTTCCATTCCATTTTTTACTTTTTCCGCAATGCGCCGAAATGCAATGCGTAAAAAATGCCGCGTGGGAATGCTTTCCCCCGCCGCGGCATTCTGCTTTCACAACACACGATCCCGGTCTTCACATCATTCGTGATAGAGGGTTTTATCGCGGTACACCGGCTCGGTCGTCAGATTCACCCCCAGCATACGGAACATTTTTTCATCGATATGCGAAAGAATGACCGTAGCGTGTACTTCGCATCCGCGCAACTGGCGCAGCTGCTCCATCGCCAGGCGCGCCATCGGATTCTCGCTGGCCGAGGAGGAGAGCGCTACCAGCATTTCGTCGACGTGCAAGCGCGGATTCCGGCATCCGAGATACCGGGTTTTCAGTTCCTGCACCGGTTCAATACAGGACCGTGCGATCAGCTTGACCCCGTCATCAATGCCCGCCAGCGTTTTGAGTGCGTTCAGGATCATCGCCGCGGAACAGCCGAACAGGTCACCCGTGCGTCCTGAAACAAGCCGTCCATCCGGCAATTCGATCGCCGCCGCCGGACAGCCCTTCTCCTCTGCCACCTGCCGCGCAAGACGCACCACCGACCGATCCTCCGGCGACAGGCTCAACGTCTGCATCAGACGTACAATCTTATCCGACTCCCTGCTGTCCCGGTGGTGCTTGATTTCGGATACCAGTGCCTTGTAATACCGGCGCAGGATCTCCGCACGCGCCGCCTCGCAGCATGCCTCATCGTCGGATATGCAGTACCCCGCCATGTTTACCCCCATATCGGTCGGCGAACGGTAGGGCGAGTGTCCCATCAGCTTCTCAAACACCGCGTTCAGCACCGGGAATATCTCTACGTCGCGGTTATAATTCACCGCCGACTCCCCATAGGCTTCCAGATGAAACGGATCGATCATATTCACATCGTCCAGATCTGCCGTCGCCGCTTCGTACGCAACATTCACCGGATGCATCAGCGGAAGATTCCAGATAGGAAACGTCTCGTATTTGGCATATCCCGACGGTATGCCGCGGACGCTGTCGTGATACAGCTGTGACAGGCAGGTTGCCATTTTTCCGCTCCCAGGTCCCGGCGCCGTGATCACTACCAGATTCCGGCTGGTTTCTATGTACTCGTTCTTACCGTACCCTTCCTCGCTCACAATCTGCAGCACCTGGTTCGGATAGCCCGGGATCGGATAGTGCCGGTATACCGGCATGCCCAGCCGGATCAGTCGGTCACGAAAGCGCACCGCCGGTTCATTCTCCTCACTGTACCGTGTCAGCACCACCGAGCCCACATACAACCCGTAGGACCGGAAAATATCGATCAGCCGCAGAACGTCCGCCTCATAGGTGATCCCCAGATCCTCGCGCACCTTGTTCTTCGCGATATCCTGTGCGCTGATCACAATCACGATCTCCGCACGGTCCCGCAGCTTCTCCAGCATCTTGATCTTGTTGTCCGGTGCAAAGCCCGGCAGGACACGCGACGCATGATAATCATCAAACAGCTTGCCCCCGAATTCAAGATACAGCTTCCCTCCGAACTCCCGTATCCGCTCTTCGATTCTCGCTGACTGCATCGTCAGATATTTTTCACTGTCAAATCCGGTCCTGATCATGTTGACGTCCTTTCCACTCCCGCACTTGCCACATTGCATATCTCCATTGTACCACATTTTCCTACGGCTTGCAACAGAATCCGCGCATTTTCGCTTCTGCGTTGCTTCCCTGCTGCCCTATGCAGCTCCCCCGCGCAAAGCAAATGCCCCGGACTCGGGAACTTCCCGGTCCGGGGCGCTTTTTGTCGCTCTCAGGCAAGCACAGTGCCGTCCGCGTGAAACAGCGGCAGCTTTTCCAGATAGATCAGATCCTCGCGGTCCTGAGCATCCCCCTCCGCCAGAACGGCCATTCGGCCTACAATCTCACCGCCTGCCTCCGTCACCAGATTTTCCAGTGCCAGCAGCGACTCTCCGGTGCTGACCACATCGTCCACAATCAATACACGCTTGCCGCGCATATATGCGGCGTCTTCGCCGTCCAGATACAGGCTCTGCGGATGCTGCGTGGTAATGGAGGTCAGATCTGCACGCAGGACATCGGTCATATATACCTTCACGCCCTTCCGTGCCAGAATATACCGGTTCATTCCGGCCTGCCGCGTCATTTCGTATATCAGCGGAATCCCTTTGGATTCGGCCGTAATCATCACATCAAACGCCGGTGCTTTCCGCAGCAGCGCCGATGCGCAATGCTCGGTCAGTTCCACATCACCGAACAGGACAAATGCCGCAATCGACAGGCGATCGTTCAAGGGACACAGCTTCAGATCCCGTTCTACGCCCGCCACCTTCATCTTGTATACCATGGTGCTTAACCTCGTTTTCCTTTGTACTCTTGTACATCCCGATTTAGTATACAACATATTTTACGACATTGCAAGTACCTGTCCGCTCTTTTCCTCCGCTTTTTCTTCGCTCAATAATGGAAATCGTGGTGTCCGATACTGAATGCGTATTCGCGATTCTCCGGGATCCAGAACGAGGTGGATACCGCCGGCGCATAAAAGAACAGCACTTCGTCGGATACCGTTACTCCTTCCAGGCAGAGTTTGGCGGCAATCACCGACAGATAGTAGGGTGTATCATAGATTTTCCCGTTATCCACCGGCGTAAACTGTGTTCCGTATTGCCGATCAAATATCACCTCACGGATCGTATCCGGATATTCCGGATGCGATGCACGATTCATTACTACATTCCCTACAGCAATCTGTCCCAACAGGTTCTCGCCCTGGCTCTCCGCCGATATGATCCGCGACAGCCAGTACAGATCCTCCTCGTCATAGTAGGCGTCTCCCGACAGGATCGGGTTATATTCGCCCAACACGCGCACGCTGCGCGTCTGTGCATTCCATTCAATCTCTACGCCGAACGCACGCGCAAGCAAACGAATCGGCACATACATTCTTCCGTCTTCCAGAATCCGGATCGGCGTTGCAGTATACAGATACCGCCCATTTGCACACAGATAATACGCGCCGTCCTGCGCCGTCAGCGTCAGGCCCTCCGCCTCCACATGTGCCGTTCTCGTTTCCTCATCATATGTAACGTTTCCTTCCGTCACCGCATCGCTGAACGCTCGTAACGGTGCATAGGTCGTTTCATGAATCAGGTAACATTGCCCGATCTCCCATCCCGTTCCCGACGGGACCGTTACCGGTATGGACTCGTATCGACTGGGGCGTATGTCGTTAATTGTTTCTGTTGGCCAGGCACTCTGTGCCGCAACGCCCGTTGTCAATACTCCTGTCATCGCCACCGCCAGCAGAATCGCCACGCCCCGACGACTGCTTCGGTTCTTCTTTTGTTCTTCCTTCATACTTGGTTTTCTCCTTTCCCTGAGGACTTTGCAGAGCCATGTGTTTATTGTAGCAAAGCTGCCAGGCAGAAGCAACCCTCACTTTTTGTCAATGCTCCCACATGTTGCTCTCTGATCCATCTTTCTCCTTTTGCTGTGGCCTTCTTCTGCACTTTCTTTGTACTTTTTATTCTTTTTTCTGAAAACACTTGCATTTTCGGTTTTGATATGTTATAATACTTTCGTTCTGACGGCCCGTTGGTCAAGCGGCTAAGACATCGCCCTCTCACGGCGAAAACATGGGTTCGATTCCCGTACGGGTCACCAAATTGGACAAGACGAACACACAAAGATCGTTTGCCCCGGCGTTGCTATCACCGTTGTAGGCTCAATCTTTGCCCTGTCATTTTGTCTGACCAAGGAATAACAAAAAAGGCTATCGCTTTTCGGCGATCGCCTTTTTTCATCCTATTCTTTTCCTTTCCCTATTTGTTCTCCCCTTTTGAACCTATATATCTGATTCGCGGCATCTTCCTTCCTCTTTCGGCAAGGGAATGATCGATCACAGCGCGGCGGTCATATATGCCAATCATGGAGGATGCGGTTTTCCCGCCGATGTATCCGTATCCAATCACAAAATTCAGGACAAGAGAAAAAATATCAAGAAGGATAGATACAACGTTTACCGTTCCGATAATATAGTTGACGAACATCATATTGAGATCATCCGGAATATGGAAGGAGTGCTTTTCGCTTCAAAAAATGAAAGTAAAAAGTACAAGCAGCCTATCCGCTGAAACGCATGGAACATTTGGTGATGGTTCAAGTTATACATATCGATATGTTGTTGCAGCGGCAGTCGGTTCAGTCAAAATTGGTGCCGTACAGATGGATAGTGATGTAGAAAAGGGGAAAGTTACTTATAGAGATATGCAGGGGTAGAATTTGACTTCGGCATCGTGGTTATCTGCTGTGGAACTCACGGGTACGGTAACTATCCATTCACTGTATCGAAAGCAGGGAAAGTATGAAACAACTTCAAAATCTGATTGCTCTTTATAAGCCGCAAATCATTCCACAACAAAAAAGTATTTCCGATTTACAGACTTGGTTGCAGAAAAGATTTGATGTTGAAGAAATTCCACTGTCAGAGTTTTCAGATGCTTTTTGGAAGCAGTTGACATTTTCTGCTACAAATGCGATTACCAATAGAAGGTTCAAGATAACAACCGACAAATTGAATTTTATTGCATATAGATTACCGCTGACAGAGAAAAACAAGGCGTTCTTAAACGGAACGCGTAATGTAAAAGATCAGTTTATCTATGTCATTTTTGAAAGCAACACCGGCTTCATTTCTACCAACCATGCGCATCTCCATCTGGAATTATCAGTTGAACAGGGAATAAGCCAATATGACTATGATAATGATACAGAAATGCTTATATATTACATTACCTGTATGGATAAGTTACAGAAGAAAGAATACTGATTACATACCGCATTTCCAAGCCTGGTATACTGCGGGGACAAGAATGAGAAGAAAAGCTTTACGAAGAGGATGGAAAACCTGGCCCCAACAAGGAACTTCCTGTTCGATGTAGCCTTACATGGCTTACCGAAAGCAAAAGGCGGATTCTGATGGCGCAGAGTTCGTCTTTTCTTTTCCGCCATCCGTTTCCGCCCGGTCAAAACCGGTGCGCAGTTTGAAAAGGTATCCATTTGTTTTTTGCGTTTGGCGAGAAAGCAGACCATCGGTTTTTTTGTCTTCCGGGTGGCTCAGCGCAGCACAGGACTTGCCGAAGCAAACGCAAAAAATATGAAAGGAAACAAAACAGAAAAAGCCAGGCGGCGCAGAACGCTGCCTGGCTTTTTCCCTTATGTCATATTTTCCCGTATGCCGGGAAGAAAAGGAGCACGCCCGCCATTTGACTTCTGCACCGGGGCACGCACACAGGTCTCCGGCTTTCTGTCTGTACATCCCTGCCCCCTCCAAAAGGCATAAAAATCCAGGATCCACCATACATACCGCGTATATCACGGTCACCGGCTCCACCGGCGGCCGTGACTCCTGCTGCTTTTCAGGGCGGCAAACCCGCGCCTGCCTCCTTGCTTTTCCGGAAGGCTGCCGTCCGGTGTACTCAATCGGTCACGTGATAGCCTTCCTCCTCAATCGCTGCGCGCAGCGCGCTCTCGCTCACCTCTGCGGTCAGCTCCACGTGTACCATTCCCGTCGTGTGGTCCGCCGTCGCCGCGGCAACGCCCGGCAAGGCTTCGAGTGCCTTCCGCACATGTGCCTCGCAGTTGGCACACATCATGCCCGTAACATGCAGTTCCTTACTCATTTTTTCCTGTTTCATACGTTCCTCCTTTTTTGCCGCTTCCGTATCCGGAGCCGGCATTTGTTTTTGTATTTCCGGTTGCTGCGTCCATGCTGGCGCAGCCTTGCATGCATCTGCCGTAGCCGGCATACCGCCAACGGCGACAGAATCTCCCGCCGCGCGTATCCGGAACAGATGCAGGCGCAGCGCGTTCATCACGACGCAAAAGCTGGATAGACTCATCGCCGCTGCGCCGAACATCGGATCCAGCTCCCAGCCGAACAACGGAATGAACAGACCCGCCGCCAGCGGAATGCCGATCAGATTGTAGAAAAAGGCCCAGAACAGATTTTCGCGGATGTTGCGCAGGGTGGCGCGGCTCAACCGGATCGCCGTCACCACATCGGACAGCCGGCTCTGCATCAGAACCACATCCGCCGCGTCGACAGCTACATCGGTCCCCGCACCAATGGCCACCCCCGTATCCGCCTCGGTCAGTGCCGGTGCATCGTTGATGCCGTCACCGACCATCATGACCTTTCCACGGCTGTGCAGCCTCCGCACTACGTCTGCTTTTCCCTCCGGCAACACACCTGCCACGATCTCGTCTATGCCGGCCGCACGTCCGATCGCACGTGCTGTCCGCTCATTGTCGCCCGTCAGCATGACCACCGAAAGCCCCATACGCCGCAGCTCCGCTACCGCCGCAGGTGTATCCGCGCGCAGCACGTCCGCTACTGCAATCATCCCCAGATAGCGTCCCGCTCTTGCAAAATACAGCGGTGTTTTTCCGTCCTCCGAAAGCTCTTCCGCCGCCGATAACGCCGTATCCGGCAATGCCACTCGCGTCGCTACATACCCGGCTTTCCCTCCGAGAAATTCTTCGCTTCCGCAAAAGCCGCGCAGTCCGTTTCCCGGCAGTACCGAAAAATCCGACAGCTCCGCCCCTTCTGTTCCACGCTCCTCTACCCATTCCATCACGGCGCGCGCCAGCGGGTGCTCGCTCTTCTTTTCCAGCGACGCCGCAACATACAGCAACTCCTCTCCGGGTACCCCCGGAGCCGGCAGTACATCGGTCACACGCGGTGCTCCCTCGGTCACGGTCCCGGTCTTATCCAGCACCACAACCCGGGCACGGCCGGTTTCTTCCAGCGACTCCGCCGTCTTGAAAAGCACGCCGTGCCGTGCCCCTACTCCGCTTCCGACCATAATGGCCACCGGCGTCGCAAGACCCAACGCGCAGGGACAGCTGATGACCAGCACCGATATCGCACGCGCCAGGGCGTAGCCGGGCTCCGCACCGGCAATCAGCCAGGCAATCCCACTGAGCAGACCCAGGAAAATCACCACCGGCACAAAAATACCCGACACACGGTCTGCCACTTTTGCAATCGGTGCCTTGGTCGCCGCCGCATCGCTCACCGTACGGATAATCCGCGCAAGTGCAGTCTCCTCTCCGACCTCCGTCACCTCGCAACGCAAAAATCCCGACAGATTCAAGGTCGCTGCCGACACACGATCCCCCTCTTCTTTATCTACCGGAATGCTCTCACCGGTCAACGCCGACTCATTGACTGCGCTCGTACCCGCGACCACAACTCCGTCTGCCGGAATGCTCTCCCCGGGACGGATCAGCATGATATCCCCGCGGCGTACCTCTGCGATCGGCAGCACCTGTTCCTTCTCCCCGCGCAACACGGTCGCCGTCTCCGGTGCCAGCGCCAGCAGGCTCTGCAATGCATCCGTCGTTCTCCCTTTGGCATATGCTTCCAGCATTTTCCCCAGCGTGATCAACGTCAGGATCATGGCTGCCGACTCAAAATACAGGCCGTGCAACCCATGCGCCGCCCCTGCCGTATCGCCGTTCACCAGCATACCGCTCATTCCGAACAGGACGACCGTGCTGTACCCGAACGCCGCTGCCGCGCCCAGCGCTACCAGCGTATCCATGTTCGGCGCACCGTGCAAAAGGCTCCGCGTACCGCTCACGAAAAATCGCTGATTGATGAGCAGAACCGCCCCCGTCAGGAGCAGTTCCAGCATGCCCAGCGCCAGCGGATCCCCTGCCAGCGGTGCAAACAGCGGCCATCCCCACATCACATGTCCCATGGATATATACATCAGGGGCAGGAGAAAGGCAACCGATGCGATCAGGCGCGCACGAAGGCTCCGGATCTCTCTCCCGTCCTCCGACACGTCCTTTGTCGGGCGCGCATGCGCTTCCGAATCGTCCTCCGGGTGGGCACCGTATCCCGCCGCTTCCACCGCATGCACGACCTCCGCGCTGCTCACCTCGCCCTCAACGCCCATATCCCCGGTGAGCAGATTCACCGCGCAGCTCTCAACGCCATCGAGCCCGCTGACCGCCTTTTCTACGCGCGCCGCGCATGCTGCACAGCTCATGCCGGTCACCTTATATTTTTTCCTGCGCATTCTCGTTTTTACACGCTCCTTTCCCTTCGCCTTTTTCCCTATGCGCCTGCCGCCTGTTCTTCTCTGCGTTATTTCATCAGTTTATGCAGCGTCGCAATCAGTTCCTCTGCCGTCCGGGTCTTCCCCTCCCGCAGATCCTCTGCCACGCAGGTGCGGATATGGTTCCCGAGCAGCTCCCGCCGGAAGGCGTTCAAAGCCGCCCCTACCGCCGCTGTCTGTATCAGAATGTCGATACAGTAGGCATCCCGCTCCACCATTCCGCAAAGACCTCGGATCTGGCCTTCCATCCGGCGCAGCCGGCGGATCATTGCCGCTTTCTCTTCTCCGCTCCGCAGCTTCTTCCGTGCACCGCAGCAATCCATCGCGCCGCTCTCTCCGGCATCGCAGCAACTCATCGCACCGCTCTCTCCGGCATCGCAGCAATCCATCGCGCCGCTCTCTCCGGCACCGCAGCAACTCATCGCACTGCGCTCTCCGGCATCGCACGTCCTGACAGCATCGCCGGCGCATGCCGACGCGCTCACCCGTTCCGTATCCTTTTGCATTCCGTCCCTCTTTTCTTTCTCCGGTTGCATTTCGTCTCTCTTTTCTTCCTCCTGCATTCCTGCTCCGTTTTTCAAGAATATTATATACCCCCATGGGGTATTTGTCAAGTGGAAACAGATTTTTTCGGATTTTCTTTTTTTCCTCTTGACAGGCGACCGCTTTTATGGCAAACTGAAAACGGCCTCCCCGAAATGCGGGAAGGCCGACAACCGATGTAAGTACAGAAAAATGCCGCGCGGAAACCGTATCCGCGCAGGCAGAAAAAGGAGGAAAACCGATGCTGCGCATGGGATCCGTCATGAAGCTGCGTCCCGGTATGGCCGCAGAATACGAGAAGAGACACGCCGCACTCTGGCCGGAACTGATCGACGCCATCAAAAAGGGGGGTGCTTCCAATTATACCATCTTTCACGATCCCGAAACCGATCTGCTTTTTGAGTATATTGAAATTGAGGATGCCGCCGTCTGGGCGGCGCGCAGCGGCGATGCGGTCACGCGCCGCTGGTGGGACTATATGGCGGATATCATGGAGACCAATCCCGACCGCAGCCCCCTCTCCCGCCCTCTGACGCCGCTTTTCCATCTCGACTGATCGTCCGGACGTCGGATGCGGTGCAGTCTCTTCGCGTATTCGGTCTGTTTCCGGTCCGTTTTTCCTGGTCTCTGCCAACAGCAGCGATGCCCCACCGGGCTCCCCGGCGGGGCATCGCTGCTCTGTTCTGCGGTTTCCGGTTCCCGTCCTTGTGGTCGGCTTTTCTCCACGTTCAACCCCCGGCAGATTATTTCTGTCCCGCCGCATCCTTCTTGCGGATCTCCACATGACGGATCTTGCCGCTGAAGGTCCGCGGCAATTTTTCAACGTACGTAATGATGCGCGGCGCCTTATAGTCCGCCGTACGGCTCTTTACATAATTGCGCAGGGCCGTTGTCATCGCCTGATCCGGAGTATAGCCCTCCCGCAGCACCACCGTTGCCTTCACGACAAAGCCGCGCTGTTCGTCCGGAACGCCGGTCACCGCGCACTCCATCACCGCCGGGTGACCAATCAGCACACTTTCCACTTCAAAAGGACTGATCCGGTACCCGCTGGATTTTATGACGTCGTCCACGCGCCCGATAAACCAGAAATATCCGTCCGCATCCCGATAGGCGATATCCCCCGTGCGGTACAGCTCTCCGTCCCACACCGTATCCCCCATTGCAAGCCCGGGAATTTCCCGCACGCACAGTCCGATTCCGCATCGGCCCGCCGCAGGAAGAACAATCTCGCCCGACACGCCCGGCGCCGTTTCTGCCCCGTTCTCATCCACAATGACCGGACGATACAGCGAGGACGGACGTCCCATTGCGCCCACACGGATCGGCGCACCCTGGAAGTCCGCCACCAGCAGCGCCGACTCGGTCTGACCGTACCCTGCATGCACCTCCAGACCCGTCCATGCACTGAAGCGCTCTACAATCTCCGGATTGATCGCCTCGCCCGCCGTCGTCGCATATTCGATATCTCCGAATCCGTCGTCGAGCAGGTTGTTCTTCACAAAAAAGCGGTAGATGGTTGGCGGGGCGCAGAAGGTCGTCACATGATGGCGCCGCATCACATCCAGCATCCGTACCGCCGAAAATACATCGTAATCATAGGCCATCACTGCGCTCCCGCACAGCCATTGCCCGTATATCTTGCCCCAGGAGGCCTTCGCCCACCCGGTATCCGCTACCGACAGGTGCAAACCCCCATCCCGTACATTCTGCCACAGCAACGCTGTCTGAATGTGCGCCAGCGGGTATACTCCGTCATGCACCACAATCTTCGGACGCCCGGTTGTCCCGGAAGTAAAATACAGAAGAAGCGGATCCTCCTTGCAGGTCTTTCTGCGTTCGGCAAGCGGCGCGCAGTGCTCCATCTCACGGTCCAGACGGATAAAACCTGGTACGTCTGCCCCCACCGTGAATAACTTCTTTACGGTTTCGCAGTCCGCTACCGCCGCGCTCACCTTCGCGCACAGCGCCTTTTCTCCCAGGCAGACCACCGCCGATGCACCGGTCACACGGATCCGGTATACCAGATCCTCATGGTTCAGCATATGCACCGCCGGCATCGCCACGGCGCCCAGCTTATGTAAGCCAAGCAATGTATACCAGTAGGCGTAATGCCGCTTCATCATCAGGATCACACGGTCTCCGCGCCCGATTCCGGCCGCGGCCATGCACGATGCCGCCTGCCCCGACAGCTCCGACAACTCCGAAAAACAGAACGTCCGTTCATGCCGGTCGGTGTACGGATACATCTCGCAGCTCTCATCCTGCACCCAAACCAGCGCACGCCGGTCCGGATCCTCCTGTGCGATACGGTCCACAACGTCATAGGCATAGTTGAACTCCGCGGGGACGTGAAGTTGCATCTCTCCTTCCCCGCTGACCGTACAATATTCGGTATACAGCGGTTTCAATGTTCGATTGCCTCGCTCTCCTCATAGATTCCGATCCGGCGGAAACGACGGTACCGCTCGGCAAGCAGTCGCTTGACCGGCCGTGCACACAGTACACCAAGATCCCGTGACAGCAGTGTACGCATCTGACCGCACATCCGGTCAAATGCACCGAAATCCTCCCGGATAATCCCCTCCGCCACGCCGAAGGACACCATGTCCTCCGCCGTGATATGCAGGCATTCCGCCGCATCCTGCACCCGGCCGGCATCCTTCCAGATAATGCTGGCACAGCCGTCCGGCGTAATAACCGAATACACCGCATTTTCCAGCATGTATACGCGGTCCGCCACACCCAGCGCCAGGGCACCGCCGCTTCCCCCTTCTCCGATCACTACCGACAGGATCGGGGTCCGCAATCCCATCATTTCGGTCAGGTTCTCCGCAATTGCAAGTCCCTGGCCGCGCTCCTCGCCTTCCGCACCGCAGTAGGCCCCCAGCGTATCAATCAGGCAGATGACCGGCCGGTGGAATTTCTCCGCCTGCTTCATCAGTCGCAGGGCCTTTCGGTATCCTTCCGGCATCGGGCAGCCGAAATGCTTCTTCATCCGATCCGCCATGTCCGCGCCCTTGTCGATCGCAATATACGTCACGGCACGGTCGCCGAGATACCCGATCCCCGCCACGATCGACGGATCCTCGCCATACCGGCGGTCTCCGCACAGTTCTACACGGTCCCGGAACAGACCGCGGACAAAATCGCTTCCTTTCGGGCGGTCGGATGCACGCGCCGCCTTCAGTTTTTCATACGCCGTCATACCGCCGCCTCCTTTCCGTGCTGTCGCAGAAGCAGCCCGATCGTCTTTTTCTGCTCCGCACGCGGCAGCAGCATATCCACAAATCCGTGGTTCTGCAAAAACTCTGACGTCTGGAAATCCGGAGGCAGGGTTGCACCGGTTGTCTGTTCAATCACTCGCCGCCCCGCAAAGCCTACCAGGGCGCCCGGCTCTGCAAGAATGATATCGCCCTGCATGGCAATCGATGCCGTGACGCCACCCGTTGTCGGGTCGGTCAGCAGTACCATGTACAGCAGGCCGTTGTCCCCGTGACGACGCACCGCACCGCTGCACTTCGCCATCTGCATCAGCGATACAATGCCTTCCTGCATCCGCGCACCGCCGGAGCAGGTTACGCCCAGCACAGGCAGACGCATCTTCGTGGCATACTCGAAAAGACGCGTGATCTTCTCTCCGACCGCCGCGCCCATGCTCGCCATGATAAACCGCGCATCCATCGCGTATACCGCGCAGGGCTGTCCTTCCACACGCATGACCCCCGTCACGACCGCCGAACGTTCGCCCGTCGCCGCACGTGCCTTATCGATTTTCTCACGGTAGCCGGGGAAACCCAGAAAATCCAGCGAGGATATTCCCGCATTCAGCTCGGCAAAGCTCCCCTCATCCGCAAGAAGACGGATCCGGTCCCGCGCCGGAATGCGCAGCATCGCGCCGCACGACGGGCAGAAAAAGCCCGACGTCAGCAGTTCCGAACGCCGATGCACCGTCCGGCAGGACGGACACGTAAGTTCATATTCTTCATTGCCGAAGGGGCGTCCCTGCGGCAGATGACGAAACGGATTCCGCATCTTGGTTCTCCTTTCCGGGCAATATCGCAAAGGAGAAGGAGGCGCTCACGCACAGCTCTCCGTTCACGGAACCCGTTCCCCTGGCCCAGTAAAACGGGCCTTTGCTTTTCTCAATCTCGCACACCGTCTCAAACAGGTCGCCCGGACGGACCGGCCGCTTGAAACGCACATTGTCAAGGCCGGTGAACAGGGTCCGGACACGGCCGCCCGCCCGTTCTCCCAGAAGCACACAGCTCGACTGCGCCAGAATCTCGCACAGAATCACCCCAGGCACTATCGGCTCGCCCGGAAAATGACCGCGCAGGAAAAACTCGTCGCCGCGGATTTTCCGTCTGCCGTGTGCGCGACCGTCGATCACCTCCGCCTCGTCCAGAAGCAGCATGTCCTCGCGGTGGGGCAGAAGCTCCTTCAGTTCCTCCCGCGTCACGGTGCCACCTTCTTCAATACCAGGCAGGCATTGTGGCCGCCAAATCCCAGCGATGTCGATATCGCCGTGTCAATCGGCGTGTGCACCGCCGTATTGGGCGTATAATTCAGATCCAATGCAGGATCCGGCTGCTCCAGATGAATCGTCGGCGGAACCAGGTCCTCCTGCAACGCCAGAATGCAGGCCAGCGCTTCCGCTGCACCCGCCGCGCCCAGCATGTGCCCCGTCATCGATTTCGTCGAGCTGATATGAAGCTGATAGGCTTCCTCACCAAAGCATTTCTTGAAAGCCAGCGTCTCCACCTGATCGTTCAGCTTGGTTCCGGTTCCGTGCGCGTTCACATAGGTCCGCGCCGGGTCGTAGGTTACGCCGTCCAGCGCCTGCCGGATCGCACGCACCGTCTGGGTCGCCTCCGGATCCGGTGCCGTCACATGATGCGCGTCGCAGGTCGCGCCGTAGCCGCAGATCTCCGCCAGAATCTTCGCACCGCGCTGCCGCGCATGCTCGTATTCCTCCACCACCAGCATCGCCGCGCCTTCGCCCAGCACAAAGCCGCCGCGGCGCAGGTCAAACGGAAGCGATGCCGCCTCCGGATCCGGAGACTGGGACAGCGCCATGCAGTTCACAAAACCCGCCAGCGCCAGCGGATTGACCGCCGCCTCGCTCCCGCCGCAGATGGCAGCCGTCATATACCCGTCACGGATCGCACGGTATGCCTCTCCGATCGCCGTCGTACCCGTCGCACAGGCCGTCGATACACACATCGCCGGGCCGTGCGCGCCATACCGGATCGCAATCTGACCCGCCGCTATATTGATGATCATCTTCGGGATAAAATGCGGGCTCACGCCCTTCGCTCCCGATGCCATCAGCTTGTTCTGCTCCTCACAGGTCGTATTGATGCCGCCCACGCCGGATCCTACATATACGCCAAATGCATCCGCGTCCACGGCCCCCAGAATCCCGCTGTTCTCCATCGCTTCCTGTGCCGCGCATACCGCGTACTGCACATACAGATCGGTTTTCCGCGCCGTCATACGATCAAAGCAGACCGACGGGTCAAAGTCCTTGACCTCCGCGCATACCTTGCACTTGGATTCGCTCACATCAAACCGCGTTACCAGGCCGATTCCATTGCGCCCCGTCCGCAGGCCTTCAAAATATGCCGGTACATTGTTGCCGATCGGCGTTACCGCTCCTATTCCCGTGATCACTACTCTGTTTCTCATCTGGATCCTGTACTCCTTTCCCTTACTCAGATGGCTAGGCCTCCGTCGATGCGGATCACCTCTCCCGTAATATAGGCCGCGTCCGGAGAAGCCAGAAACACAACGAGCTTTGCCACTTCCTCCGCCCGTGCAAAACGACGGAGCGGGATGCTTTCTGCCAGCGATCCCCCGCCGCCGGACAGCGATGCCGTCATATCCGTCTCCACAAAGCCGGGCGCTACCGCGTTGCAGGTAATGTTCCGGGAGGCCAGCTCCCGCGCCAGGGTCTTGGTCAGCCCGATCAGTCCCGCCTTGGATGCCGCATAATTGCTCTGGCCGGGGTTGCCCATCAGTCCCGACACCGAGGCTATATTGATGATCCGCCCGCTCTTTTTCCGCACAAGAACCGGAATGATCTGCCGTGCGCAGTAAAAGGCGCCGCTCAGATTCACCGAAAGCACGCGGGTAAAATCCTCTTCGCTCATGGTCATGGCCAGTTTGTCACGCGTGATCCCCGCGTTGTTGACCAGAATATCCACCGTACCGAATTCCGCCAGCAGCTGTGCCATACAGGCCTTCACCGCTGCCGCATCGGATACATCGCACCGGTAAGCACCGGCGCGCACGCCACGCGCCTGCAAGGCCGACAGCGTCTCGGACGCCGCCTCTTCGTTCCCGGCGTACAAAAATGCCACGTCCGCGCCTCTTTCGGCCAATTCAAGACATACGGCCCGCCCGATTCCACGCGATCCGCCGGTCACTACTGCCACTTTTCCTTTAAGCACGCGCCAATACCTCCTCGGCCACACGGGTACAGTCTTCTGCCGTCTCTGCCGTCAGCACACGTGCTTCCGGAAGGATTTTCCCGATCAGTTTGGCAAGCACGTTCCCGACACCGGTCTCCACGAAGGTGTCCACGCCGTCCGCCGCCATACGCCGTACCGTCGTCTCCCACAGGACCGGATGGTTCATCTGCTCGCCCAGCGTGGACGAAAGGCTCTGCGCATCATACGGCGCACCGGTGCGGTTCGCATAGACAGGAATCGACGGTGCCTGCAACGGCGTCTCCGAAAGAACTCCGGCAAACGCAGCGGCAGCTCCATCCATGAACGGCGAATGGAATCCGCCCGCCACCTTCAGGGGGAGCGCAGCGCCACCCGCCGCCTTCACAGCGGCAGAAAACGCGGGCATCTCCTCCGCGTCCCCCGCCACCACCAGCTGGCCGGGACAATTATAATTGACCGGATACACTGCGTGAAAGCCACCGCAAAGCTCTTCCACCACCCGGTTTTCCAGCTTGACTACCGCTGCCATCGCGGTTTTGCGCTCCCGCGTGGCGGCACCCATCAGCAAACCGCGCTTTACCGTCAGCGCAAAGCCCGACAACGGATCGATCGCTCCCGCAAACGCCAGCGCGGGCAGCTCGCCCAGAGAAAAGCCCGCCACCGCCGCCGGCGTCACCCCCGCCTCGCGCAGGACAAGGGCCGGCGCCAGATCCGCAAGATACAGGCAGGGCTGGGTATTCTCGGTTGCACGCAGCGTCTCCGCATCCCCTGTAAACATCTGACGCAGCGTACCGGGACGCAATTTTTCCGCTGCATCGTACAGCGCGCGCACGCAATCCGCCGTCTCGTACAGATCCTTCCCCATACCCGGGTGCTGCGCTCCCTGACCGGAAAATACAAATCCTATTTTACCCATTGACCGCTCCTTCCGAGAAGTGCCTCGCATTCGGTGCAGACCTCGCGCACAATCTGCGCCGCCGGCATTTCTTCTTTCACCATACCGGAAATCTGTCCGGCAAGCACGCAGCCCTCACGGGTATCCCCCTCGACCGCTGCACGGCGCAATGCGCCCGCGCCCAGGTTCGCCACATCCTCCGCCGTCGTACCCGGCTCATATTCCACACGCAGAAAGTCCCGCGTAAACTGATTCTTGATGCACCGACAGGTATTGCCGCCGAAGCGGCGCCCCGTCGTAACCGTCGATATATCGCTCGCACGCAGGACCATATCCTTATAATTCTGATGGACGCCGCATTCCTTCGCAACCAGTAACCGTGTTCCCATCTGGATCCTGCAGGCACCGAGCCTAAGTGCTGCCGCCATACTGCGCCCGTCGGCAATGCCGCCGGCCGCCAGGACCGGAATCTCCACCGCGTCGCAGACCTGCGGAACCAGCGCCATCGTTGTCAGCTCTCCGATATGGCCGCCCGACTCCTGCCCTTCCGCAATCAACGCGTCCGCACCCGCGCGCGCCGCCATTTTCGCCGACGCTACCGATGCCACCACCGGCAACACGCAGATCCCCGCTTTCTTCCAGGCTTCCATGTACTTCACCGGCGATCCCGCACCCGTCGTCACCACCGGCACGCCTTCCTCCACCACTGCCGCTGCCATCGCATCCGCGTGCGGACTCATCAGCATAATGTTCACGCCGAACGGACGGTCGGTCAGCGTACGCGCGATCCGGATCTGCTCACGCAGATACCCGGCCTCCGCGTTCATGGCGGATATAATACCAAGGCCGCCGCCTTCCGATACGGCGGCGGCCAGTTTTCCGTCCGAGATCCAGGCCATCCCGCCCTGCAGGACGGGATAGTCGATCCCCAACATCTCACATATCGGCGATGCCAGCATACTTATTTCCCCATCTGTTCCAGTCTTGCGACCAGTGCACCTACTGTCGTCATCGTCGCATCCGCTTCCAGCGTCACGCCGAATTCCTCTTCCAGATTCATCAGCATTTCCGCAATGTCCAGCGAGTCAAGACCCAGATCCGAAAACTTCGACTCCTCCGTGATCTCCTCTACCGGCATATCCAGTTTCTCCGCCAGCATTGCCTTTACCTTTTCCGCTACCATAGTTCTTGTCTCCTTTTTCTCTTTTTGTTTTTGGTTTGGTTGAGTTCGGTTTCACCCGTTTGGATTGCTTTGCCTTTGGGTTCAGGGGCCGTCCCGGCCCCCAGCTCGGGAAAATGATACGGGTACTGCCGCATCCGTCTCGGCGGGGATCGGGGGACAGGCCCCGTCCGGAATCCTGCCCTCTGCTTTCGCACGGCGCGTCATCCGGTTCAGTTCCTCAAAATTCGCATGCAGACGCGCAAGCGTCGCATACATCCTCTCAATATCCTCCCGCGGGATCCCGCGATCGAGAAAGGCCTGGGCTTCCCCCGCCAGCGCGTGTACCATCTCTCCTGTCTTCCGCCCTTTTTCGGTCAGTCGCAGTTTCAACCCGTACCGTCGCTTGCCTTCCGCCGCACCCGGACACGCAATCAGTCCCTTCTCCGCCAGCACCTGCATGCTCCGCGATACCAGGGACCGATCCACATGACACACGCGCGACAGTTCCTCCGCCGACATGCCGTCCGCCGCGGCGTACAGCATATACACCAGGAATACTTCCCGGTTCCGCAGGCCCAGCGACCTCACACGGTCGGCTTTTACCCGCTCCAGATCCTTCTGCAAAGCAGACAGGATCCAGGAAAGACGGATATATCCGCCCGTCGGTCTGTCGTCCGCCGGGTTCGCCGTCGTTTGCTTTTCCATATCCTTTCCTTCCCGCGGCCTTTCCGCAAATGTTGACCTGTCAAAATTTGACGTTCCACATTATAGCACACGCTTTGGGTCTTGTCAATATTTTCCGCAAAAAAAGCGCAAGCAACGCGCACCTGCCGCAAACGCACAAAAAAACTGCGGCCCATGCCGCCTGCCTTTCCCGCTTGCCCTGGTCCCGGATGTGGGTTTTCACAAAGTTTCGTTTCAAAGAACGCATGACCTTGTTTTCGATACCATGTTAACACAACCGATGTCATTTGTCAAGCATTTTTTGCGGATTTCCCGCATCCCGCCTGCATTTTCTGCTTTTTCCCCCTGCTGTATACCCGGTCCGGCAAAGAAAAATGCCGGAAGCGCTTTCCGCACTCCCGGCGCTTTTCTCCGACCGGCTCGCCAGCCGCGCCCGGTCCATGTATATGCCTGCTGCCGGCTGCGACCTCCGGCCTTCCGTCAGCGCGCTGCTTTTTCTGCCACGCTTCCTTTATTCTTCCTCAAAGCGGTAGATGCTTCCGGTCTCTGCCGAGCGATAGATGCCTTCCAGAATGCGCGTTACGCAGTAGGCCTGCTCAGGCAGGGTAACCGGCGTCGTATCGTTGCGCACCGCTTCGATCCAGCTGCGCTCCTCCCGATCGGCAGGACTCTCACCGCCCACCCCATCGTAAAAGGCCGCGCCGCCCGCTTCGAAGCTCGGACGCAATACATACTGCCGTCCGCCACGGATGCCGTTGATCCGCAGACCGTCGTTCATGTCCGCTCCGGCCTTGGTGCCCGATACCGATGTCACCGCCTCCCGCACATCCAGCGTATTCAACGCCCACGCCGATTCCAGTACGATCGTCGCACCGTTCTCCATGACCACAAATCCGAATGCAGAATCCTCTACCGTAAATTTCTCCGGATCCCAGTTCCCCCAGGCATTCGCCTGGTCGGTATCCCGGTTCAGCTTGTGATAGGTCGTGCCTACACAGTATTTCGGACGGTAGTTGTTCATCATCCACAGCGTCAGATCCAACGCATGCGTCCCGATATCGATCAGCGGACCCCCGCCCTGCTCATATTCGTTCAGGAATACTCCCCAGGTCGGTACGGCGCGGCGGCGGATCGCCGTTGCCTTCGCGTAATAGATCTCACCGAAGGTCCCCTGCTCGGCTTCGTTCTTCATGTACAGCGAATCGTCGCGGAAACGGTTCTGATAGCCAATCGACAGCTTCTTCCCCGTACGACGCGCCGCATCCAGCATTTTCCTTGCCTCGGCCGAGTTGATGGCCATCGGCTTCTCACACATCACATGCTTGCCCGCTTCCAGTGCGTCTACCGTAATAAAGCTGTGCGAGCGGTTCGGGGTGCAGACATGCACCACATCGATGCTCTTATCCTGCAGCAGCTCCTTATAGTCGGTATAGGTCCGCGCGCCCTTTGCACCGTATTCGGCCGCCGCCTTCTCCGCCCGCTCCGGAAGAATGTCGCAGAACGCTACCATTTCACAGTCCGGAACCTTCTTCAACGAAGGCATATGCTTGCCGTTCGCAATACCGCCGCACCCGATGATCCCTACACGTATGGTCTTTTTCATAGTCTTTTCTTCTCCTGCTCTTTATGTAGAATTTTTGACAGAATCACGTGGACTGAATGCTGATGGAAAAATATTTTTTCTAAGGGAAAGGTTGCCAAGATATCCCCCGGCAACAGCGCCCGCCCTCTCAGTCGATCACATAGGGCTCGCTGTCGGTTATCTTCCGCACATGCGGGCAGGCCGTCATCTCCCGGTAGGTCGGCGCCACATAGCGTACCGCATTCCGCAGAATCGTCTGAACCTCCGGCACATAGTAGGTCGGGAAGCTCTCATGGCCCGGCTGAAAATAGAAGATCCGGCCGTTGCCGCGCTCATAGAGGCAGCCCGAACGGAACACCTCGCCCCCCGAATAATTCCCGATCAGCAGCAGCTTGTCGGGCGTCGGGATCACAAAGGGTTCGCCGTATGTCTCTTCGGCCGGCAGACGGAAGCACCGGTCAATCCCCCGCGTAATCGGATGCGAGGGCTCGATCACCCACAGCAGCTCGCTGTCCTGGCTCTCCCGCCATGTCAGGTTGCAGGAGGTCCCCATCAGGTAACGGAACGGCTTCGAATGATGCGCCGAATGCAGAAAGATCGCCCCCATCCCGGACAGCACCGCATCCCGCACAAGATAGGCAACTTCATCCGGTACTTTATGGTGCGCCATATGGCCCCACCACAGAAGAACATCCGTATCCTCCAGCACTTCCTTGGTGATGCCGCAGCCGGGATCGTCCAGCGTCGCCGTCCGGACGGATACATCCTCCCCCTTCAGAATCTCGGCCAGCGCACCATGTATCCCGTTCGGATAGATGCGCCGTACCTCTTCACTGCTCTTTTCGTGCTGGTACTCGTTCCAGATCAGTACACGAATCATTGCGTTTCTCCTTTCAATTTTCCTGTTTCTATTTTCTATTGCTTTTTTGCTGTTTCGGGATCGTGCAGAGCCTTCCGCCCGGGATCGGAGGCCTCTGTCCTCCCATACGCAAGCCCGACACACAGACGCATCCGGCCGATAACGGCCGGTACGGCGGAAAAATCCGGTTTTTCCTCTCTGTTTTTGAAAACAGTATAGCACGCCGCGAAAAAACCTGCTATAATAAATCTGTCCAAAAATATCAATTTTTTGCTCTGGAGGCTTTTATGGCTGTTGATGAAGGGCGGGCGGTGCGCAACGGCGTCCCCCTGCCGATCGAGTGCCTGCATATGCAGCTTTCCCCCAAAATCCGCTTCCCCTCCCATCTTCACTACCACGACTACACCGAACTGCTGTTCGGTACCGCCGGGCATGCACGGGCGATGGTCGCCGACCGCTGCTATCTCTTTGGGCCGGGCGACACCGTCATCATTCATCCGCATGAACCGCATGACGTCTGTGCCGCCGGCGAAGACTGTTCGTATACCGTCGTCAAGTTCCTGCCCGACGTTCTGTTGGGCGGAGAGCCCTTCTCCTCTGAATACGGGTACGTCCTTCTGCTCATGGAGAATGCTCCCGGGCGGCAGAATCTCTTCCGGGCGGGAGAGATCGGCGAGGTCTCGCTTTCGGATCTTTTTTCTCATATCCTTTCGGAATGGGAACGGCAGGACTTCGGGTATGAGCTGAGCCTGCGGGCGGATATCACACACGTACTGGTACATATTCTCCGCAAATGGCGGGCCGACAACCCTTCCCTGTTCGGCGCACCCTTTGAAAGGCACGGCCGCGTGATGCAAAAGGCCATTGCCTATGTCCGCGACCACTGTGCCGATGCGAGCGAAGAGGAAGCCGCCGCATTCTGCGGTCTCAGCCCCGCCTACTTTTCCCGTCTGTTCCGGAAGAGCATGCCCTGCGGTTTTTCGGCCTATGTGAACCAGGTCCGCCTGCGCGAGGCAGAGCGCCTCCTCCTGACCACCGACGACAGCATCACCGACATTGCACAGCAGCTCGGCTTCTCCACCTCCGCCTATTTCATCGACCGTTTCCGCCGGGCCTATCACACAACCCCGCACCGGTTCCGGGGCGGAGCTTCCCAGTCACCGCCTGTCCGCCGGGAGGACCGGACATAGGCGCGTGGCTGTTCCGGCGTTGGGCTCTGCTCTGCCCTGCGGTTTTGCAGAAACGCCAGCCAGGTAGAAAAACGATCGGAAATCCGCCACCCGTATGTCGCCAAACACAAAAGCCCCGTCCGCTGTATGGCGGGCGGGGCTTCCTTTTCCATATGGAACCGGTTTTGCAGGAGAGACAGCGCCCCGGCAACAAACCGAATCACTTGTGTTCGGCAAGATACCGATTGTGTTTTTTCCGTGGACCGGATTCGTCGTAGCCGCCCAGTGCAAATGCCACCTTCTGCCAGGAGTATCCATCGATGTACCGCAGTTTGAAAATGTACCGGACCTCACTGTCGGCAATGCGGTTGATATATGCCTGAATCTCCGCTGCCAGTGCACAGCAACGGCGCAGATTCTCCTCAATCCTTGCATGGTAAACGGCACTCTGACCGGACACGTCGCCACGTTTCCGCATCTCTTTCCGAGGGCGTCCCATCGGATCCTGCGCAAGCAGGCGGCGGGACAACTGCTGCAGGCGCATCCGGTCGGAGCGGATCTCCTGCAACAGCTGACGGTACTGACGCAGCCGCTGCTGCCGCATGCTTTTTTCGTCTACCGACAGCCGGATCGTCTGCTTTTCTGCTCCCTCCGGTTCCTCTGTCTTCCCGGTCCCTTCGGCTCCGGCTGTCCGGCCTGTCACCCCGCTCCGCATACGCCGCTTTCCGTCTGCGCCGTTTTCCCGCCGTGCCCGCCGTGCCCCCGGGCGCTCCTCACGTCCCTGCTTCCTGTATGTCTGCTCCGATGCAGTTTCGTCTCTTGCGCGTGTTCGGCTCGCCGTTTCTTCTTTTTCCCGGTTCTTTCCCGATCCTTCCTGCCGGTTCTGGTTCTCTTTTTGCTCAGTCATACGCACTCTCTTTCCAGAAAATTTACGAATCTTCTTGCATTTTACGAAAAAACGTGGTACAATACAGACGGATCGGCGCTTCCCGTCCTTTCCTGCCGGCATATCCTGCAAAAAGATTCCCCGGCAGCGATGTGACTTCATTATACATCGTAATTTTGACGAAGTCAATATATTTTCGTATTTTTTTCGAAAAGATGTCCGGCTCGGGCAACGATGCCCCATATCCTGCCTCCGGCTGCGTATTCTGTTCATTCTCCCGGTGCCGCGATCGACCGGGATTCACAGGAGTGTATATGAGTAAGGAAAACATCCAGAAAACCGGCGAGATCATTTTTTCGCTGATCGACATGCATTTCGGCAACGACGCCGCCTTTGAACGGGCCGCCAACCTCCCGCCCAAAACCGTAAACAACTGGCGACGCGGACGCTCCTCTTCCTTCATGAAGCTGCTCCCCGAGCTGGCCGCCCTCTTCTCGGTTTCGGTACAGGATCTGCTCGGTGCCGAGGGGGAAGACTACGAGCCCACATTTCTCTCCCCCGATGAAAAGCAGCTCCTTGCGCTCTACCGCTCGGCCGATGCGCTCAGCGATGCCGAACGCGCAGCGCTCCAGGAAACACTGCGCAACACCGTCGATCTTTACCTGAACAGCCGCCCTGAGGGCAAGGGACGGCGCAAATGAACGTCACCGCGCTGCGACGCTGTGAGCTCTGCGCCGTCGATCTGCTCTGCCGGCAGCATTTCACCAGCATTTATGACTTCGGGCATATGGATCTGCGGCGGTTCCGCCTCCCGGTGCATGTCACCTTTGAAAGCTTTTCGGGATATGCCGGAAAGACCGGTGTTCCGCGCAGTCTGTTCGCACCCCGGCCGGGGCGCTCCGCCGAGGGGCTCACCCTACGCCGCGACGGCGATTTTCTCATTCTGTATGACGACCTTGTCCTCTCCGAACGCCGCCTGTCCTTTACTCTTGCCCATGAAATCGGGCACATCATGCTGGGACACATCGGGGAGGAGGTGGGGGCCCGTCAGGAACAGGAGGCCGGCGCTTTTGCCGCCGCGCTGCTTTGTCCTGCCGTCGCGCTCCGTTACCTCGAACACCGCGACGGCACTCTCTACACACCCGAACAACTGACCGCCGTCTTTCCGCTTTCCGCCGGGGCGGCCGCCTGCCGTCTGCAAACGCTGCGTGCCTCCCCTCCCGTTCCTCCGGCCGATTCCGAGATCAATCTGCTCCTCTGCCTGTTCGGCCGCATCCCCGATACCACATCCGGCACATCTTTTTCCGCCGGCAGAAAGGAAGTCCTATGAAACAGTCGGTCGGCGTGCTCCGCCGCTTCTTCGGTTATTTCAAGCCCCATCTACGTCTCTTCTGGTTGGATACGCTGGCCGCCATTCTCCTGGCCGCCTGCGATCTCTTCTACCCCTCCATCACACGCTCCATGCTCAATACCTATATCCCGGAGGGACGATGGGATGTTCTCGCCTGGCTTTCGGGCATCCTGCTCGCTGTCTACCTGCTCAAAATGGGGCTCAATTATTTCACGGGCTATTACGGCCATGTCATGGGCGTCCGCATGCAGGCCGATATGCGCCGGGATATGTTCACGCATCTGGAAAAGCTCCCCTTCTCTTTTTTTGACCGCAATAAGACCGGCGCTCTGATGTCGCGTCTTACCTCGGATCTGATGGATGTTTCCGAGCTCGCACATCACGGGCCCGAGGATCTCATCATTTCTGCCATTCTCCTCGTCGGTTCCTTTACGCTTATGGCCATGATCCATCTTCCCCTCACCCTCATCTGTTTCTTTCTCGTCCCCATCCTCTTCTTCTTCACCATGCGCAAAAGGAAGGAAATGACCGACGCCTTCCACCAGGCAAGGGTCGAAATGGGGGAGGTCAACGCCTCTCTTGAAAACAGCATTGCCGGCATCCGCGTCAGCCGGGCGTACAATGCACTGGCCGAGGAAGAGGTCCATTTCGCAGAGGGAAACAGCCGCTTCGTTGAGGCGCGCCGCCGCTCGGTCAAGGCCATGGGAGCCTTTATGGCCGGCTCCGGATTCATGTCCGATGTCATGCGACTGGTCGTTCTCATCGTCGGCGGACTTTTCGTCCTCTATGCGCAGATCGATTATGCCGATCTGGTCGCGTTCATTCTGTTCGTGGACGTCTTCCTGCAACCCATCCGTAAGCTCATTTCCTTTGTGGAACAGTACCAGAACGGAATGAGCGGCTTCCTGCGCTTCTGCGAAATCATGGATGCTGTGCCCGAGGAGGACGCGCCGGACGCCCACCCCATCGCACAGGTGCAGGGGGATCTCCGCTTCTCCGATGTATGCTTCTCTTATGAGACCGGGGAGACCATCCTCCAGAATATTTCCTTCCATGTACCGGCCGGGCACACCCTGGCACTCGTCGGCCCCTCCGGCGGCGGAAAAAGCACCATCTGCCACCTGATCCCGCGCTTTTACGAAATCGAAAGCGGCGCCATTCTGCTCGACGGACAGGACATCCGCTCCCTCACTCGCCGTTCGCTCCGGGATGCCGTCGCGGTAGTCGCGCAGGATCTGTTCCTTTTCAACGCCTCGGTATACGACAACATCGTCTATGCCAGACAGGACGCCTCCCCCGAGGAGGTCTATGCCGCCGCACAGGCCGCCAATATCGATTCCTATATCCGCGCCCTGCCCGATGGGTATGACACCATCGTCGGGGAACGCGGCGTCCGCCTTTCCGGCGGACAGCGCCAGCGCATTTCCATCGCGCGTGCCTTCCTCAAAAATGCGCCCCTCCTCATTCTCGATGAGGCCACCTCTGCTCTGGACACCGTCACAGAACGCCTGATCCAGGAAAGCCTGGATCGCCTGTGCGCCGGGCGTACCGTGATTGTGGTGGCGCACCGTCTTTCCACGATCCGCCGCGCCGACGAGATTCTCTTTATCGACCACGGCCGCATCACCGAACGCGGCAATCACGCGGCCCTGATCGCGCACAACGGCGCCTATGCGGCGCTCTGCCGCGCAGGGCTGGATCTGCCGCAGGATCTGCCGCAGAACGGCGGGGAGGGAGGGCTCCCCGCATGATCGGCGATCGCATTACCGTCACGGTAGACCGCCCCATGGGTACCCGCCACCCCGAGCGTCCCGCCATTTTCTACTCCATCAATTACGGGTATGTAGCCGGTCTGCCGGCGCCGGACGGCGAGGACCAGGATGTGTATCTGCTGGGGATCGGGTACAGCATCCCGATCGGCGGGCGTGTGACCGTCCGCCATATCGCCACGGTGCACCGCTACGACGATGTGGAGGAAAAATGGGTGGCCGCACCCGACGGATGTACCTTTTCCCGTGACGAAATCCGCGCGGCCATCGATTTTCAGGAACGCTACCACGATTCGGAAATCCTTTTCCGGGGCGAGTGCCCTTCCCGCTGATGCCGCATAAGGAAGCCTGCATCCACGTGGTGCGGTGTGCGCTTCTCTTTTCTCCTCCTCAGCTTCTCCGCTCCGGAAACCGGCTGCGTACAGGCCATACGCAGCCGGTTTTTTCGGTCCGGCGGAACATTCCCGCTTTTCCCTTCATATACTGGCAGTAAAGCGGTCTGCCGATGCAATCCCCTGTGCGACGGCAGAAGAAACGGAGGATTTACTGATGAAAACGCAACAGCTGTGCCGTATTCTCGGCGTCGGCGTGCTGGCATTCGGGGTCGGGATTCTCGCATCCTTCTTCCTGCCGGAAGAAGTTCTTGTGGTCATAGAAGCGGTTACGATCATCGGTGTGGGGTTCATCTACTTTTCCGGAAAATGATCCGGCATCCCTGACTTCATGAGAGGTACTTACCATGAAAATCGTCGTCGTTCGTTCGCCCCGTTTCCTGGCGCCGCTGCTGCGGCGGATTTTCCGGATTCACGGCAAATGACCGTCGCAGGCGGACGGCGGATTCGGTGAAAAAAAGAGGGGGATCCCCCTCTTTTTTTCTGTTTGCCCCTCCACAGCGGTTTCGGGCATCGCTCACGCCCTCCGCAGATCCCTTGCGGCGCATGGACATAATCTTTGCATTTCAGGACATACGGATCCAGCGATCCGTCGCCTCTGCCAACGCTTCGGCAAAGGCGTTCCGCCAGGTTTCCCCGGCCATCAGCGAAAGTTCCTGCGGATCGGTCATAAACCCCATTTCAATCAGCAGCGCCGGCATATCCGGATTCGCAAGAATGGCATAGGTCGGGTCGGCGACAGCGCGGGCTGCCCGCCCTGTCATACATTCCGTGTGTCGCGAGATTTCCTCTGCAAACACTTCGGCACACGCAGCAGCCACCGGTGACTCCGGGTTGTAATACACCCGTGCTCCATAGGCCCGCCCCTCTCCGCAATAGGCATTCCCATGCAGGGAAACCGTCAGCGCTGCTCCGCGCTCCTCTGCCAATGTGCGGCGCGCATTCACCTCGTCGGTCGAAGTGCCGGGCACGGTCCGCACATCCCCCGTGCGGGTCAGAAGCAACGAATATCCGCGCGCTTCCAGTCTTGCCGCCGTCTTTTGTGCCATCGCCAGGGTCAGATCCTTCTCGTACAGCCGGCTTCCGTCCGACCGCACCCCTTCGGTTCCAGGATCAATCCCGCCATGCCCAGGATCCAGACATATCAGAATTTCGGATCGACGGATTTCCTCCGTCTTATCTCCGCTTTTGTTCCCAAAGCCCGGCCCGTGTGTTCCGGAGCCCTGCCTCTCTCCTATAGACCACCATACCAGCGTGCCAAACAGGACTGACCCTGCCAGAAGCAGCAATACCAGCGCGGCAGCGGCCTTTTTCGATATATGCATCCTTTTTCCCGTCTCTTTTTTCTTTTGCTTTCTTCCTTTACTATGCGTGGCACCGCCACGCTTTATGCGGGACTTTTCCTCCTTTTCCTGGAATACGCGTGCATAAATGCGCTCGCTGCCGGTCATACTTTTCCCGAAGATCTGAACAGGAGGTGGTTCCCGGATGATGTACGGCAGAAAAAAACCAGCATTCCCCATGCAGCACCCTGTGATCACAACGATGGTGATCGGATTCGCCGTGATCGGCGCCTGCGGCGTTTTCGCCGCTCTGCGCCAGAAAGCCTGTAAGCTCAGGCAGGCAGCCAAAAAAATGGGGTGCGACTGCATTCAACAGGTGGGTAAGGCGACCGAGGACATGCTGGAAGATGGCATGGATGCGGCTTGTGACATGATGGAGAAAGTCAAGAAAAAAAACCAGTAAGTGCGAAAAGAGAAAAACGCCCCCGGATATCATCCGGGGGCGTTTTTCTTGTTTTCTTCTTCTGCCGCTTCTGTGCGATGCAACGCCGTACCGAGGATTTCCGCATTTCTCTCCCGCAGACTTCCACTCGGGAGCCCCGGCTCCGGTCATCCCCCGTACAACATGGCCCGCCGCCGCATTCTCACACAATACCCGTGTGCCGCATTACAGCTGCAAAAGCAGTTCCTCCGCGCGGGAAAACGCCGCATCAATCTTTCCGGGATCCCGTCCGCCACTCATGGCGCTGTCCGCGCGTCCGCCGCCTTTTCCGCCGCAAACCGCGCTGACCTCGCGCAGCAGATTCCCCGCATGGGCCCCCGCACGGATCGCCTCCGCTCCGCAGCAGCTGACAAAATTCAGACGCCCGTCCTGTACCAGGGCAAATACTGCAACCATGTCCGGATAGCTGTCCCGGATACGGTCGCACATGCTGCGTGCCGCATCCGGTGTCATGTCCAGCCGCCCGGTCAGCAGACGAACCTTGCCTACCGGCTTCGCTTGTCCGATCCGCTCCGACAGCTGCGCTTCCGACAGCTTCGCCGTCGCCGATTCCAGTGCACGCCGGGTTTTGCGCAATTCCTGCTCCAGCTGCGACGCACGCTGGGTCAGATCGGCATAGCTGTTGGCTTTCAGCTCATGCGCCGTCGCCGTCAGCAGTGCCTCCCGCTCTGCCAGCAGAGAGAGCACGCCGTATCCGGTCGTGCCTTCGATCCGACGCACGCCCGCTGCTACCGAGCTCTCGCTGAGGATCCGGAACAAGCCGATCTTTCCGGTACAGTCCACGTGGGTCCCGCCGCAGAATTCCAGCGAGGATTCGCCCATCCGCACCACGCGTACCGTCTTTCCGTACTTTTCTCCGAACAGTGCCAGCGCGCCCAGCTTCTGTGCCTCTTCCAGCGGCATTTCGGTCATGCTCCCGGGCTCCGCCGCCAGGATATGGCGGTTCACAATTTCTTCCACACGCCGCAGCTCCTCCGCCGTCAGCGCTGCATAGTGCGTAAAGTCAAAGCGGAAGTATCCCGGTTCTACATACGAACCCGCCTGCTCCACATGTTCCCCCAGCACCGCACGCAGTGCCGCCTGCAACAGGTGACAGCAGGAATGGTTGCGCGCGATCGCCGCGCGGCGCTCGGTATCGATCTCCGCGCGGAGCTTGTCCCCCACGCGCAGAATCCCTTCGCTGACATGGCACAGATGCAGATAGACGGCCTCACTCTTTTTGGTGTCCTGCACCTGTAAAAGAACACCCTGTCCGCGCAGGCTGCCCGTATCTCCTACCTGGCCGCCGCTTTCCCCGTAAAACGGTGTCCGGTCCAGAATGACCGTACAGTCTCCTTCCGAGACCGTCTCGGTCGGCCGGGTCTGCTCGCCGTCCTCTACCAGAATCGAAAGAACCGTCGCTTCACAGGCACTCTCGGTATATCCCACAAACTGCGTCTTCGGCAAATCGGTCAGCATTTTCTTTCCCGCTTCATCCCAGCCGCCGATGTTGCCGCGTGCCGCGCGCGCACGCACGCGCTGCGCTTCCATCCGTTCCCGGAAGCCTGCCTCATCCACCGCAAGACCTGCTTCTGCAATGATCTCCCCTGTCAGGTCAAGCGGAAAGCCGTAGGTGTCATACAGGCGGAAGACAT
>CALWTT010000072.1 GCA_944384545.1 uncultured Clostridia bacterium
GCCATGGTGTCGCTCGGTATGTACTGCATCGCGCGTCCGCTTTTTTCGGATCTGACGGTGCTGTGGATTTTTGTGCTTCTACTACTACTAACGGACAACTTTCTGATCAGGATCGGAGCCATGTGCAAACCGAAAAGGAAGTAAGACGGCCGGAAGCCCCGGCGTGGGATCGGACGAGGCGCCTGAAGGCAGCGTGATTCGGGTGCAAAAAGTAAAAAGAAAAGGCGGAAGAGCCGCCCGGGAATCCGGGCGGCTTTTTTGTATGCGTGCGCTGCGCGGGAACCGGTGGGAGTGTGGGCAGAAAGCGAAAACTCGACGGGATTCGGCAAAACAAGTGCGGGAATGCGTGTCTGCTTTGACAAAATCGGCCGCTTCGGCATGGTACAATACGAAAAAAGCCTGTCCGTATCCGGGCGGGTGAAGAAGCGACGGACCAGACCGACCGACGGAAGGAAACATACAAAAAGAAAAAGGAAAAAAGAGGACAAGGAAAATGGACATCCAGAAAAGTGAGGGGGCACCCGGACTGTTTACACGCCGATTCTGGGCAAGAGAGGTGCTGGCGGGTGCGGAGAATCAGGGGTCGGCATTGCTGTACAGTGTGCTGATGTTTGCCACAGCACTGCTGTTTGCACAGACGCATGCGCTGTTCGGCGCGTATCCGTTTGCCCTGGGGCTTTTAGCGGCGTGTGATCGGCGTGTGCCGCTGGCATTTGCGGGGGCGTGCATCGGTGCGCTGATGCTGGGGGAACGCGGATACATATACTGCGGGGCGTATCTGCTGACGCTCCTGTTGCGGCTTCTGGTTTCGCGACCGCGGGAAGAAGGCCGGATATTCCCGGCAAGCTATGAATATTTTGAAGAGGCGCCGGCCTTGCGTGCGGCTACGGCCTGTGTATCGGGGCTGTCACTGGGCCTGTATCAGCTGATTGCGGGCGGCATGGCGGTGGAATCGCTTGCCTTTGCGGCAACGATGATTCTGGCGCCGACGGTCGTAACCGTCTGTTATCTGGGGTATTTCGAGAGCGGACGGTCCCTGCTTTCGCTGCTGACTGAAGAAAATGTACCGACCAACCGTCACCTGACAGCGGCGGACTGGTATCTTGCCTTGGGAGTCGGTTCTGTTTTCTTCACGGTGGTGCTGGGTGCAGGGAACAACGCGATATTCGGCATTTCGCTGTCCTGCTGTCTTGCGTCGTTTGCCTGTCTGTTTCTGCCGCAGAAATGGGGGATTGTGCGCGGGGGCATCACAGCGGTGGCTGTATCGCTGGGCACGCTTTCCTTTTCCTATGTGCCGGCGTTTGCCTGTATGGCGATCCTGTCGGGACTATTGCGCTCGGTGGGGCTGTTTTATGCATTGGCAGCGGCGTGCACGGGGGGTACGGTGTTGGCCTTTGCCTTTACGGGTCTTACGGCGCTGGTAGGATTTCTGCCGGAGACCGTGGTCAGCGCGGCGGTCGCCTGGCCGCTGTTCCGGAACCTGCCGGAGCTGACGGCAGAGGGGAACGCCCGTCGCCGGCGGGAACGTGCGGAGGCGACAGAAGAGGCGCGACGACGTCTGCCGGTGGTAGAGCGGATGCAGATGCTGGCGGATGCCTACCAGTCGCTCTCCGAGATCTTCTGGAAGCTGTCGGATGCGGCGGCGCACCCGTGTGAAGCAGAATACGAACGGGCCTGCCGGGAGGTTTTTGACCGGTACTGTGATGGGTGTGCAGGGCATGCGGGCTGTTTTGAAAAGGGAGATAAGAACGCGGAGAGGGCGCTTGCCTGTCTGTGCGAGCAGTATGCGCGGGGGACGCCACCGCCGGATATCCATGTGCCGGATTCGCTGATGCGGAGCTGCGGGTGCTTTGACCGGATTCTCGGAGACATCCGGCAGCGCTGCGCAGCACTGGAAGAGGAAAAGCGGCGCAGCGATCGCAACGGAGTTTTTGCGCAGAATTACAGTATGATGGCGGAGATGCTGACCGACGCCTCGCGGCGTGAGGTACGGGAGGGGCGGGAGGAACCCGAACTGTCACGGCAGGCACGTCGCATTTTTGAAGAGATGGGCGCACCGGTGCGTCACGTATCGGTCTTCGGAAGCCGGCACCGCTTCATTCTGGCGGACGGTGTGCGGTGGGATGCGGAAAGAAACAGTGAAGAGGAGCTGCGGGGGCGGTTGGAGGAGCTCTGTCATTGCCGTCTTTCACCGGCGGTCTTTGAGTCCAGGAATGGCAGTATGCGTCTGCGTCTGGAAAGCGCGCGCCGGTTGTGTACGGTGGTGCATCAGGCAACGGCAGCGCGAGGACGGGAGGTCAGCGGAGACGCATTTTCGACCTTTGAAGGGCAGGGAGATTACGGATATGCGCTGCTGTCCGACGGAATGGGCAGCGGGCGGGAGGCGGCGATTACAGCAGGCATCTGCGGCGCCTTTCTGCGTCAGATCCTGGCGGCGGGCATCTCCAAAAGCAGCGCGCTGCGCGCACTGAACACGGTTCTGTGTGAGCGTGGCGCGGAGTGCTCGGCGACCATTGATCTGCTCGAGCTGGATCTTTTATACGGGAAAGCCTGCTTTGTGAAAAGCGGCGCGGCAGCATCGTATGTCAAGCGCGGGGAAAATCTGTTCCGGATCCGTTCGAGCACGGTTCCCATCGGGATTCTGCGTGCGCTGGATGCCGAAAAAATCCGGTTTGACGTGCAGGCGGGGGATCTGATCGTCATGCTTTCGGACGGGATCAGTCAGGTGCCGGAGGATGCGGCGTGGCTGTGTGAGATTCTGGCGGGGCCGTGTGAGGGAGACCTGGATGCGCTTGCAGAAAAGATTCTGGATATTGCGCGCGGACGTATGGAGAGCGGCGGGGACGATATGACCGTCGCGTTGATTGAAATCAAAGCCGCATAGGAAAAGGCCCCCGTGTGTCGAGAATCTGCTTTGTCACGCGGATTTGCAGCAAGCAGGCCACCGCCTGCAAAAGGAAAAGAAAAAAGAAAGAGGGCCGCGCCGGTATGGCGCGGCCCGTGTGTTTGCACGGAGCAGAAGAACGCAAAGATGAAAGCCTGGCGAAGAAGAAAGCGGGATGACCGGACCGACCTTACCCGTGTGTCGCCCGACGCGGGATTTTTGCGGAACCGGGCGGGTGACGGCGCACGCTATATCGTGGGATCAGGGCAGCAGGTCGGCGTAGGAAGCTCCGATCATCCGACACAGATCGTCGGGCAGCGCCTCGATCATGAGTCCGCGCCGCCCGGCATTGAAAAACACGGTGGGGAAGTGCGCGGCTGTGTCGGAGAGAAAGGTGGGAAAGCGTTTTTTCATTCCGAGCGGCGAGCAACCGCCGTGTACATATCCGGTCGTCGGGAGCAGTTCCTTCTGTGGGAGCATGGAGACCTGTTTGACCCCGGCGGCGCGGGCGGCCTTTTTGAGGTCCAGCTCGCGGTCGGCAGGAACAAGAAAGACGAAGCAGCGGTGCTCCGGACCGCAGGTGACCAGCGTTTTGAACAGCCGTTCGGGCGGGATCGAAAGCAGCTTGGCGGTATGGACGGCATCGCCGCTATCGGGATCATAGGGATGCAGGGAATAGGACATACCGGCCTTGTCCAGTGCGCGTACCGCATTGGTTTTATCGGATTTCAAGAAAGGCTTCCTCCTCTGTGGGATTTTCGGAATCGGATGCGGGCAGCAGAGCGTCGGGATCGGCCTCCTCGGGAAGGAGGAAGGAGGTTTGTGCGCCTTCATCATCGGTAAGCGCGGATTGGGGAACGAGGCGCGGCTCAAATTTCTCATAGATTTTCAGGAGGATATAGTCAAGATTGAGGCGGTTCTGGATGAAGTGAAGGATACCGCGTGTGCGTGGAGCGGAGATAGGGAGAGTGCGAAGCAGGCCATCCAGAACCTCGCGTCCCGGTACTTCACGGAGGAGCAGGCGGGGGCACTCCTCATCAAAGAAAACCTTGATGCGGCGTGCATGGGGAAGTTCCAGAAAGGAAAGATCGATTTTGAGCAGGCGGTGTCCGTCCTCGTCGACGGCAAAGCCGGCGCGGACGGCAACACGGTAGCTCTCCCCCCGGATCATGAGGCGATCGGGGATGGGATCATAGAATCCTGCTTCCAGTTTGTATATTGCACCCTCTCCTTCATCGAAGGTGAAGAAGAAATGATTTTCCTCGATACGGAAGGAAATGCCGCGGACGCCGGCGGAATAATTGTTCTGCATGATGCGCACGAAGGTGGGCAGAAGTCCGGCGTTGTTGTGTGGGAAGCGGTAGGATAGTCCGTTGAGCTTGCGGCACAGAGGTGGGAGAGGATAGAGCGGGCGACCGCGGAGCCGGCGCAGCATCCGGGAGAAGAGCGACGGTTTATGCAGCGGCTGGATCCATGCTCTTGTAGAAAAGAAGCGGGATTCGGCAGAACGAAGACGGCGGAGTGCTTTACGGTTGGACGGAAGGGGAGCCGGGGTACGACGGTAGGAGGCACCGAAATATTTTTCGAAGATGGCGAGCATGCTGCCTTTCTGAAAGAACTCGCTGTTGCCAGCGTTGGCGACGATGACAAAGCGGTTTCGCGGGCAGATCCAGGTATTCTGCCCGAGCATCCCGTTGAAGAGATAGCTTTCCCGGTTGCGGGCGACCCAGATCTGATAGCCGTAGTCGAAATCGCCGGAATCTTCGGGCGTGGCAATCTGGAAAGAACACGCCTGATCCAACCATTTTTCGCTGACAAGACGCCGCCCGGCGAAGACCCCGCGATCCAGGCAAAGCTGACCGATTTTGGCGATATCCTCCTGGACAATATATAAGCCCCAACCGCCCTTTTCAATACCAAGCGGACATTTTTCCCAGAAAATATCGCGGATACCGAGCGGACCGAAGAGCCGGGAGCGAAGGTATTCGGTCAGGCCGACGCCGGTGACATTACGGACCAGAGCCGAAAGAATATAGGTATTGAGACTGTTATAAGCGAAATTGCTGCCGGGCGTGAATTTGACATCCGAGGAAAAAAAGGCGCGTACCCAGTTGACCTCGACAGCGGCGGCAGCCTCGTTGAAGGAGACCCCGGAGGTCATGGTCAGAAGATGGCGAACGGTGACGGCTTTTATGCGTGCGGAGAGGCGGCCGGGAAGCTGAGCACCGGCAAAATACTGATAGGCGGGGCGTTCTGTATCCACGCGTCCCTCATCGTAAAGCAACCCGATGGCAAGACCGGTAATGGATTTGCACATGGAGTGTGTAAGGTGGGGGATGGCGCGGTTGTACGGCGGAACCGAAGCCTCACAGATGACGGCACCGTCGCACAGGACCGTGATGGCATGCATATTGACGCGGGTGCTGCGCTCAAGGTCGCGCAGAAAGGCAGCGAGTTCTTCGCTGGAGACGCCCTTGTCCTCGGGTGCGACGCGGGGAAAGAAATTGGGCACGCCCTTGCCGTCATAGCACCAGCTTTTTCCGGGGACATAGGGGATGCGGGAAGGATCATTTTTCCCCCGGACGAAGAAGTCATAGAGCAGATCAAAGGTTTTTTTCTGTTGCAGGATATCCATAGCAACCTCCGGCAGGTGGAGAATGTGCCGCCGCATCGTGCATTTTGTAAAGAGACGTCCGTAAAGAAGCAGACGACGGGGAAAGATATGCGACGACGGGAGGGAGAAAAGCAACGGATTGAAGAGAAAGACATAGAGAATTCCGGCACTTTTCCCCGCATGCATTGAAATGAAAATACAGATTCAATGTACTATATTATAGCATAGGAGGGGGAGGAAAAGCAAGTGGCGCAAGCAAGCGAAGCGGAATTTTCGGGCAACACAGGGGTGCGATACGACGGAAAGGAAAAGGGTGTACGGGTGTGCGCATAGCAAAGGCATAGCGGGTACCGGGAAAAAGGGGCGGGGAATCCGGGCAAAGAGGCAGAAAAAGAAAGACCCGTGTGTCGCAATCGACACACAGGCCTGAGGGAAGTAGGGATCATTCTTCTTCCGATGAGAAATCTTCTTTGCCGGCGCCGCAAAGCGGGCAGGTAAAATCTTCGGGCAGATCCTCAAAGGCAGTGCCCGGCTCAATGCCGTTCTCGGGATCGCCTTTTTCCTCATCGTATTCCCAGCCACACAGATTGCATACGTATCTCATACGTCACCTCCTTCTGTCAGATAACGGTTTTCCAAAGGCCATGCAGATTGCAGTACGCATAGGCAGCGACCGCAACATCGCCGTCAGCAAGGGAGAAGCATGCGACAGGCTCCTGCCCGGGAGTCAGTGCCTTTCTCTGGACACCGTCCTTGGTTTCAAGAACGACGAACACAATGGAATGTTCGGCGAGCATGGGATGATTGACCTCACCGACGGTAACGGTGACATCCCGCCCGTTGCAGTGTACGACGGGCAGATGCTTTTCGGTGGCGGCCTCCGTGGTGTTGGGCGTAAGTTCCTTCATTTTTTCGCCGCAACAGACAAGCGGAACGCGATGATCTTCCACGACTTCCACGAGATTGCCGCAATGGGTACAGATGCAAAATTTCATAACAAATACCTCCAATTCCGGGTGTCCCCGATTTTTAATAAGATTTTCATAAGAAACAGAGAAAGAGCGGAAACGCAATGGAAAAACGCGCTATGTTCTGCCGACGCAGCAAAAAAATTTGAGAATTTGCTTTACGCCGGCACGCGGAAATGGTATAATATTATGGGAAGCTGTGCAGAGGAGCGGAGAGGGGAAACGGGAACGTATTCCGTCAGACGTGCTCGGCTTCGAACAGCAGGGAGAGGATTTCCTGTTTGGGCCTTGCGCCGGTCACGGAGCGAACCACCTTGCCTTCCCGCAGAACGACAAGAGTGGGGATGCTCATTACGCCAAAGCGTCTGGCGAGCGCAGGCTGTTCGTCCACATCGACTTTCCCGACGCGGACCCCGGGAGTGGAGTCGGCGATGTCCTGTACAATGGGCGCGAGTGCGCGACAGGGGCCGCACCATGTGGCATAGAAGTCGAGAAGCACGGGAACCGGGGAGGACGCAACTGCCTCCTCATAGTTCTGTTCCGTAACAGAGAGAATAGGCATTCCGGCACCTCCTTTCTCCGGATGCAGAGCGTCCGGTGCTTACATTGTACCCTGTTCCGTTGCTTTTTTCAATGGGTTGCGGAAAATTTTCTCTTCGTACACAATTCCTATAAGAAAAACTGCAGATAGCGGGTGGCGGAAACGGCAGAGCAGGGAAACATATACGAAAAACACAAAGCAGAAAGCAAAGAGCAGAGCAGACAAAACAAAATGGAAAAACCAAAAAAGAAAGGAAAGAGGCTATGTATTGCATTCGGAAGATTACAGAGGATCTGAGCTGGGTAGGGGGAAACGACCGCCGTCTGGCGATGTTTGAGGGGGTATATTCGGTACCGGACGGCGTGTCTTACAACGCCTACTTGTTGCAGGACGAAAAGACGGTTCTGCTGGATACGGTGGACGGGGCGGTCCGCACGGTGTTTTTTGAAAATCTTGCCCATTTACTGGGAGAAGGGCCGCTGGATTATGTGGTGGTACAGCACATGGAGCCCGACCATTCGGCGACGCTTGGGGAGTTGCTCATGCGGCATCCCGAGACGACGGTGGTGTGCAATGCCAAGACGCATGCGATGATCGAGCAGTTTTTCGGCCCGCAGGACAGCGGCCGTTTTCAGCTGGTGAAGGAGGGGGACACGCTGTGCACAGGGCGGCACACGCTGCATTTTGTGATGGCCCCGATGGTGCACTGGCCGGAGGTGATGGTCAGCTATGACGAGACCGACCGGATCCTGTTTTCGGCGGATGCGTTTGGTACCTTCGGCGCGCTGAACGGCGCGATTTTTTCGGACGAGGTGGATTTTGAGCGCGACTATCTGGATGAAGCGCGGCGCTACTACTGCAACATTGTAGGAAAATACGGAACGCAGGTGAGTGCGCTGCTGAAGAAGGCAGCCGCACTGGACATCGCCATGATCTGCCCGCTGCACGGATTCGTCTTCCGGCGCCGGATCGGGGATATGATCGAGAAATACCGTCGGTGGAGCAGCTATACGCCGGAGGAACAGGGGGTTATGATTGCGTATGCATCGGTATACGGGAATACGGCAAACGCGGCGGACATTCTGGCGGGTCAGCTTTCGGAGCGTGGGATCCGGACGGTGGTCTACGATGTATCGGTGACGCCGTCGTCGGATATTGTGGCGGCCGCGTTCCGCTGGAGCCATCTGGTATTTGCTTCGACGACCTATAACGCGGGGATCTTCATCTCCATGGAAGAGGTATTGCGCGATCTGGCGGCGCACAATCTGAGTCGGCGTACGCTTGCCTTTATTGAGAACGGATCCTGGGCTCCGACGGCGGGGAAACTGATGCAGGAGATTCTTTCCGGCTGTAAGGAAATGCGGATTCTGGGGCCGGCGCTGAGCATTCGCTCCTCGCTGCGGGAGGGACAGAGAGACGTGCTGTGCGAGTTGGCCGAGCAGATTGCACAGGATCTGCACCCGGCGCCTGCACCGGCAGCATCGGAGACCGCAATGACACGGATAGAAAACGAGGCCTTTTTCCGTCTGTCCTACGGGATATTTGTCCTGACGGCAAAGGAGGGGACGCGGGAAAACGGGTGCATCATCAATACAGCGCAGCTTCTGACCGATACGCCGAAGCGGATCACCATAGCGGTGAACAAGCAGAATCTGACACACGATATGATCAAGCGTACCGGTGTATTCAACCTGTCGGTTCTGACCGAGGAAACCGGGTTTGCCCTGATCCGGGATTTCGGCTTTTCGAGCGGGCGGGAGAAGGACAAGCTTTCCGGGCGTACCGATATAGCTTATGCGGAAAATCAGGTTCCGTACATTACGGGTCCTGTGAATGCGATGATCAGCGGCCGCGTGATTTCCTCGTCGGACAACGGGACACATACGCTGTTCGTGGCCGAGGTGACCGAGGCGCGTCTGCTGTCGTCGGCGCCGTCGGCAACCTATGACTATTATTTCCGCCATATCAAGCCGAAGCCGGCTGCGCCGTCCGAGCAGAAGAAGGGATTTGTGTGCAAGATTTGCGGATATGTATATGAAGGCGAAGAATTGCCGCCGGACTTCATCTGTCCGCTGTGCAAGCATGGAGCGGAGGATTTTGAGCCGTTGCGCTGACGGCAGGAGTACGGGAGCAGTCTGCTCCCCGCAAAGGAGAGGCCGGGAATGCGATATCGCATTCCCGGCCTCTCTGCGCACGATTGTATTTTCCTGACCCCGTGTGGCGCGAACCTGTTTTTGCACCTGCCCGTGTGTTGCAGGGACAGATGCGCTGCCATCGGGATCAGGCCTCCTGCTTTTTGTTGATATGAATGATGACCTCAATGCTGTCATCGTTTTCCCGCCGCTCAGAGCGGATGCCGATCCCGGACTCTTTTACCAGACGGACTGCCCGGTCCAGAGAATTGTAAAAGATCCGGATATCCTTGATCACACCGGTATGACGGGGCTTGGGTTTCTTTTCTTCAAGAAGGCGTTCGACATAGCGTTCGGCTGCACTGACATTCATTTGCTCCTCAGCCATGTGCCGCAGGGCCGGTAGCCGCTTTTCCTCCGGCAGACGCAGGACTGCGCGGGCGTGGCGCTCGGTCAGGTGTCCTTTGATGATCAGGGCCTGTGCCTCTTCGGAGAGGCGCAGCAGGCGCAGCTTGTTGGCAATGTAGGACTGGCTGACCGAGAGTCTGCGCCCGATTTCCTCCTGTGTCATCTCATAGCGGGCACAGAGTGCGGCGATGGCGGATGCCTCTTCAAACATGTCCAGATCCCGCCTTTGCAGGTTCTCAATGATGGCGAGTTCGGCGCTCTCATCCTCGCCGCTCTGCCGCAGCAGGCAGGGAACCTCCCGGATTCCGCAAAGGACGGCGGCGCGCAGTCGCCGTTCTCCTGCAATGAGCTCGTATCCGCCGAGAGGCAGCTTCCGGACGACGAGCGGCTGCAGGATCCCGTGCCGGCGGATACTGGCGGCCAGGGAAAGCAGGGCTTCCTCCTCAAAGTTCCGGCGTGGCTGCGCAGGATTCCGCCGGATTTCGGTGACGGGGATCATCTGTACGCGCTGTTCGTCTTCCGTGTGTTCCGCAGGGGTTTCTGTTTCCGGATCGGATGGTTTTCCGACCTCTTCCATAAGTAGAAATGCCATGGCCCTTTCCTCTCTTTCCACAATGCTACGGGGACGGCTTGCAGGCTGTCCCGTATGCTTTTTCTCTATGATAGCAGAGAAGAGGGGCGGAAAAGCGGGAAAGAAGGGCGAGGGAAATGTCTATTTTTCCCGCCGGGAGGCGCTGGGGCGGAAAAGAAGGCGAAGTGTGTCGGGAGAACTGTGTCCGTGTCGCCGGGAGAAAGCTTGCAGGATCGCAGACGGGATGGCGGCGTGTTGCCCGGGAAGTCCCGCAGGGCAGTGAGGGCACTGCGCCCTCTGCTTATTTCCCGAGATGCCGGCAGAGAATCTTTATGGCCTCTTCGTACCCCGAAAGCCCCTTTCCCTTGACCGTCGCAATGCAGGCGGCACGGATATAGGAGATCCGTCGGAAGGGCTCCCGCGTATCCGGATCCGAAATATGTACTTCCACGGTCGGAATGCCCACCGCTTTGACCGCATCCAGCAGCGCAATACTGGTATGCGTGTAGGCGGCAGGGTTGATGACGATGCCGTCAAAATGGCCGCGTGCCTCCTGAATCCGGTCTACCAGGACCCCCTCATGGTTGGACTGGAAGAACTCCACGCCGACGCCGGCCGCTTCGCAGACACGCGTCAGACGCTCGCAAAGCGACGCATAGGTTTCACGTCCGTATATTTCCGGCTCCCGCATTCCGAGCAGGTTGAGGTTCGGTCCGTTCAATACAAGTATACGCATGCTTCCTCCGATCCGGTTTCCCAATGTTTTTTCCTGCTTATTGTAGCATATTTCGGCCGGGTTGTAAAGACGGGATTGCAGGTGTGGCGGCAATTGCAAAAGCGGGATGGATATGATATAATACATACAAAGCCGGAACAGAAGCCGAAATACAGCAGCCATCGGGATTTTCAGTACCCATGTCTGCTATCACAGTCGGCAGGAGCCTGCGTGCGGAGCCGGACGGAAGCGGCGGGAGCAAATCCCGCCGGATCAGGACAACGGAGGACGCGGATGTTATCACGAGTGTATACCGCGGGATTGAGCGGAATCGACGGATTTGAGGTAACGGTGGAATGCAGCGGATGGGACCGTTTGCCCCGCTTTGAAATTGTGGGACTGCCGGATCTTTCGGTAAAGGAAGCAAAGGAACGGGTACGGGCGGCATGCGAGAACAGTGGGATTCCGTTTCCGTCACAGGATCTGACGGTGAATCTGGCGCCGGCGGACCGGAAAAAAGAGGGGTCGGCCTATGATCTGGCGATTCTGTGCGCCATATTGCAGTGTGACGGGCGGATCCCGCACGCCCTGTCGCTCGGGGATAAGTGTTTTATCGGCGAGCTTTCGCTGTCGGGTGAGCTGCGCCCGGTCAACGGTGTCCTGTGCCTGACGCTGGCGGCGCGGGCGGCGGGACGGCGGGAAGTGTATGTACCCGCACAGAATGCAGCGGAGGCGGCGGTGGTTGCGGGCGTGACGGTGTATGCGGTGGAGAATCTGACCGGGCTGATCCGGCATTTGCGCGGGGAGGGGTCGCTGCGCATAGCGACATACGACCGCAGCAGCTTCGGCAGCGCGGCAGCCAAAGGGCAACTGGATTTTTCGGATGTGCGCGGCCAGTACCGCGCCAAGCGCGCGCTTGAAATTGCGGCGGCAGGCGGACACAATATTCTTCTGATCGGCCCGCCGGGAGCAGGGAAATCCATGCTGGCCAAGGGCCTTCTGACGATTCTTCTGTCGCTGAGCTTTGAGGAGGCGGTCGAGAGCAGTAAAATCCATTCGATCGCCGGCCTTCTCCGGGAGCAGATCCTGACCGAACGTCCTTTCCGTGCACCGCATCATACGGTGAGTGTGGTGGGACTGATCGGGGGCGGAAGCAATCCCCGCCCGGGAGAGGTGTCGCTGGCGCACAACGGCGTGCTGTTTCTGGATGAGCTGCCGGAGTTCAGCAAGACCC
>CALWTT010000073.1 GCA_944384545.1 uncultured Clostridia bacterium
AATGCCATGATGAGCTGCAAGTTTGGTGGTATTTATGCATGGAAGACACTTTTTTGTAAAATGCAACCTGTAGTTGACAAAATTCCTGCTGTTGGTTGATGGAAAAATTGAAGTAGGCGTGTTATAAGTAAGCAATTTGCTTTGTCGGCATCCTTTTGGTCGCACAAAGACATCCCCGAGGGGGCGGAACGCTCCGCCACTCTTCTTTTCTCCGCCTTGCATCGCTACCGCTTTTCGGATAGGCCACTGCATCAGATGATTTTTTCTCTTTGCCGCCTCTCCTGCTCCGCTCTCTTTTTCTACCGGCTGCCCCTCTTCCCCCGGTTCGGTTACTATAGAAGCAGACCGCCTGCTTTTTCATATTTTTTGTGGAGGTGTGCCATGACCGATGCTGCCGCACTGTTGCCGCTGCTTCCCTATTACCCTCATCTCTCTGACACACAAAAAGAGTATATCCTCACCCACTGGGTTCTGCGCCGCTTTACGAAAGGACAGTTCATCCACACCGCCGATGACTGCCTCGGCCAGATTCTTCTGCTCTCAGGAAAGATCCGCAGTTTTCTTCTCTCCGAGGAAGGCAGAGAAATCCTGCTCTTCCGCCTCCGGAAAAACGATACCTGTGTCCTGTCCGCAGATTGTATCCTGCATCAGATCTCCTTTGACACGCATATGCTGGCCGAAGAAGACTGCGAGCTGCTTGTTCTTCCGGCCGGACTCTTTTCCCGCCTCGCTGAAGAAAACATCTATGTCAAATGCTATATGTATCAGCTCCTGACCGAGCGCTTTTCCGCGGTAATACAGGCCGTTCAGCAGATTCTCTTTCTCCGATTCGACAAGCGGCTGGCCTCCTTTCTGCTCGAAGAATTCCACCGCACCGGCAATCCGGAAATCCGCATGACGCAGGAGCAGATCGCGCAGAATACCAATTCCGCCCGTGAGGTCGTCGCGCGCATGCTCAAACGCTTCTCCGAGCAGGGGCTGGTACATATGAAGCGAGGCAGTATCCGCATCCTCGATCCAGATGCGCTGCGCAAACGGATCTGAACGCAAATCCTCCCCTTCCGGCGGAGGATTTTTTCTTTGCAAAAAAATTTTCCCGTTTTGTGACACGGTCACAGTACGCAGGCCTCCCCTGCGCTATACTGTAAGTGTAAAACCTTACCACACCCGAAGGACGACTGCCATGAAAATCACGCTCAATCCGGACGCCGAAGTCGTACGGACCGTAAAAGAAGGCCTTCACCGTACCGGCGGATACTGCCCCTGCGTGCTGGAACGCAGCGAGGATACACGCTGTATGTGCAAGGAGTTCCGCGAGCAGATCAAGGATCCGCAGTTCGAAGGCTTTTGCCACTGTATGCTGTATTACAAATCCAATGATGACAAATCCGATGAAGGAGGAAACGAACATGTCTGAAATCCAGATCACAAAAGAAAATTTTGAAAAAGAGGTATTGCAGGCCGACCGGCCGGTTCTGCTCGATTTCTGGGCTGAATGGTGCGGCCCCTGCCGGATGCTGGCGCCCGTTGTCGGCGAAATCGCCGAGGAATATGCCGACAGCGTCAAGGTGGGCAAGGTCAATGTGGATGAGGAGCCGGAGCTCGCAGCCGCTTTCCGCGTTTCCGCAATTCCCATGCTTGCCGTCATGCGGGACGGCGCGCTCCTCCGCACTTCAGCCGGCTTCCGGCCGAAGCAGGATGTGCTCGCCATGCTCCAGTTGCAGGAGCGGGAGGAAGTATGAGCTTCTTCGGACTCTTTCAGAAAGCGGATATTCAGGCCGGGCTCCGGCAGTTCCGACAGACACCCGGTGCGGTTCTGCTCGATGTACGGACACGGGAGGAATACCGTGAAGGACATATCCCCGGCAGTATGAATCTGCCGCTTGACCTGCTCCATACCGCACCCGGGATACTCCCCGATAAAAATACACCGATTTTCCTGCATTGTTACAGCGGTGCGCGCAGCCGGCAGGCCGAAAGCATCCTGAGAAAAGCAGGATATACCAACCTCACCGATATCGGCGGCATCGCCGATTATCGGGGAGAGATGGAAAGAGAGGATTCCTGACCATGAAAGTTGTGATTGTGGGCGGTGTTGCCGGCGGCGCTTCTGCCGCCGCACGCATCCGCAGAAGAGACGAGACTGCCGAGATCGTCATGTTTGAAAAAACCGGCTATATTTCCTATGCCAACTGCGGCCTCCCCTACTATATCGGCGGCAGCATTGCCGATGAGGAGGACCTGACGCTGCAAACGCCGGAAAGCTTCCGGCAGCGCTTCCGCGTGGATGTGCGTGTGCTCCATGAGGTCACCGTCATCCACCCTGAAAAAAAGACGGTGTCGGTCACGGATCTCCGGACCGGAAAGCAGTCGGAGGAGTCTTACGACAAGCTGCTGCTCTCCACCGGGGCAAAGCCGACCAGGCCCCCTCTTCCCGGACTGGACAACGATCGGGTATTTACACTTCGTACGGTGGAAGATACCCTTGCCATCAAGGCGTTTATTGATCGGAAGAAGCCCCGGCGCGCAGTCGTCATCGGCGGCGGGTTCATCGGACTCGAAATGGCGGAAAATCTGCGCCACAATCCACTGGATGTGACGCTGATCGAATATGCCGACCACCTGCTCGCTCCACTGGATGCCGATATGGCCGCCGCTGTCCATACCGAAATGAAGGCAAACGGGGTGCATCTGCTGCTGAAAACTGCCGTCACGGCACTCGAGGCCGACAAGGACGGGATCCTTGTCCGCACATCCGCCGACACGATTCCCACCGATATGGTTCTTCTCTGTGTGGGCGTTACGCCCGACACCGCACTGGCCGCCGCGGCCGGGCTGAAGCTCGGGATCCGCAACAGCATTGCCGTCAACGCACAGATGCAGACCTCCGCGCCCGATATCTATGCCGTAGGAGATGCTGTACAGGTCCGCCACTTCGTCAGCGGGGAAGATGCGCTTGTTTCCCTTGCAGGCCCCGCCAACAAGCAGGCGCGGATCGCCGCCGACAATATCTGCGGGCATCCCGCTTCCTATGACGGTGCACAGGGGTCTTCGGTCATCAAGGTCTTTGATATGACCGTCGCAACCACCGGGATCAAGGAGGAACAGGCTGCACGTCTCGGTCTTCCCTATGACAAGGTGGTCCTCTCCCCTATGTCCCATGCCTCCTATTATCCGGGCGGCAGGGTCATGACCATCAAGCTGCTCTTCCGCACCGATACGCAGCAGATCCTCGGCGCACAGATCCTCGGCTATGAAGGCGTGGACAAACGGATCGACGTCCTCGCCACCGCCATACGCGCCGGCATGAAAGTCACGTCGCTCTGTGAGCTGGAGCTCTCCTACGCGCCCCCCTATTCCTCCGCGAAGGACCCGGTCAATATGGCCGGCTACATTGCCGAAAATCTTCTGTCCGGCATGGTCAAGCAATTCCACTACGAAGATCTTCCTGCACTCCTGCAAAACAAAGATGTTTTTCTTCTCGACACACGGACCCCTGCGGAATATGCAAAGGGGCATGTAGAAGGCTTCGTCAACATTCCGCTTGACGAGCTCCGCGAACGCTTGCAGGAGCTGCCGGCCGGCCGGCCGGTCTATGTCATGTGCCAGAGCGGTCTGCGCAGCTATCTTGCCTGCCGCATTCTGGCCGGAAATGGCATGGACTGCTATAATTTTTCCGGCGGATACCGCTTCTACGATATCCTGCGCAAGGGTGGCGCTCTCCCCACCGAGGCCTACCCCTGCGGAATGAACAGGTAAGGTTCCTTCCCTGGACAAAACAGGAAGGCGGCCGGGTTCGTGCAAGACCCGGCCGCCTTCCTGTTTTTCTCCCATGCTATACCGCTTTTCCATGTAGTATACGATTCCTGTTTTCCCGGAAAAGCCTATCCGTGTGTTTTGGATCTCTCAATCCGGCGCTTTCGCGTCACAATACAGGCAACGATAGATCCGTTTCTCCGCATCCACAAGACGGAAGATATGCCGGATTCCCTGCTCGGTCGTCGTAATGCAGCGCGGATTCCGGCAGATCAGAATATCGGTCAGCCGCGCCGGCAGCCCGATGTGCTTCTTCTCCACGCGTTCTCCGTTGCGGATCCGATTCACCGTAATGTTCGGACTCACATAGCCAAGCACGTCCAGATCGATCTCCATATCGGCGTCGATCTTGATGATATCCTTCCGCCCCATTTTCCGGCTGGGGACATTCCGGATCAGCGCCACACTGCAATCCAATGCGTCAAGGCCCAGCATCCGGTAGATCTGCATGCCGCCTCCCGCATGAATATGATCAATCACAAGGCCGTTGCGGATCGCATCCACATTCATTTGCTCACCCCCAACAGTTTCATAATCAGCGCCATACGGATGAATTTCCCCAGTCTTGCCTGCTCAAAGTAACAGGCGCGCGGGTCATCGTCCACCGCCGTAGCAATCTCATTGACCCGAGGCAACGGATGCAGAACCGAAAGATCTGCGCGCGCCTCCCGCAGCTTTTCGGGTGTCAGAATATAACAGTCCCGCAGTCGCAGATACTCTTCCTCACTGAAAAAACGTTCCCGTTGCACGCGCGTCATGTACAGGATGTCCAGAGAGCCGATTGCGGCATCCAATGATGTCACCTCACTGTACGCCACACCTGTCGCGTCCAGGTATTGCTCCCGCACATAGTCCGGAAGCCGCAGCTCCACAGGCGAGATCAGTACAAAGCGTACCCCCGCGTAGCGCGACATCGCCGCAATCAGCGAATGTACCGTACGGCCGAATTTCAGATCCCCGCACAATCCTACCGTCAGGCCGGAAAAGCCGCCCTTCTTACGATAGACAGTGAACAGATCCGTCAGCGTCTGTGTCGGGTGGTTGTGGCCGCCATCCCCCGCGTTGATGACCGGCACACTGCTCCGCATGGCTGCCACAAGCGGTGCGCCCTCCTGCGGGTGACGCATGGCTATAATGTCTGCATAGCCACCCACCACCGCCACGGTGTCCGATACGCTCTCTCCTTTCGATGCCGAGGAAGAGGAGGCCTCCGAAAAGCCCAGCGTGCTCCCGCCAAGATCCAGCATCGCCGCTTCAAAGCTCAGGCGTGTACGCGTGGAGGGCTCGAAAAACAGCGTCGCCAGCTTCCGGTAGCGGCATACTTCACGGTAATCTTCCGGATGCGCCTGTATGTCGGTCGCCAGCGCGATCAGCTCCTCGATCTCGCCCACGGAAAGATCCATGACGTCGATCAGATGCCTCATTTTACCCCCCCGATCCAGCTCTCATCCGACGGATTGTTCCGGAAGGCGATCAGACGCGCAATGTCCTCCCTCCGGATATATCCTTCCCGTGCCGCCACTTCCGCCACCGCGTCAAAGCAGGTCAGACTGCAGTTCCGGACCCCTGCTTCCGCAAGGCGGTGCAGACCTTTTTCCATACCATAGGTAAAAATCGACGCAATGCCCAGCACCTCGGCACCCGCTTCCCGCAGCGCCTCCACCACTTCCAGTACACTGCCGCCGGTCGATATCAGATCCTCGATCACCACCGTCTTCTGCCCCGGAAGCAGTTTCCCCTCAATCCGGTTGCCCCGGCCGTGGTCCTTGGCTCCCGAGCGCACATACCCCATCGGCAGATGCAACAGATGCGCCGTGATCGCCGCATGCGCGATCCCCGCCGTCGAGGTGCCCATCAACAGCTCCGCTTCGGGATATTCGCGACGCACGGTCTCCGCCAAAGCCTGTTCTACATCGTTACGCACCTCCGGTGCCGTCAGGGTCAGACGGTTGTCACAATAGACCGGACTCTTGATTCCGCTCGCCCAGATAAACGGTTCCTCCGGGCGCAGAAACACTGCGCCGATTGTCAGCAGATCCCTCGCAATTTTCTCTTCGGTTGGTGTCATGTCTCGCTCTCCTTCCTTTGCCGGTTCTGCGCCGGCGTACGGTTCCCTTCTTTCACTTTTCGCACCTGGCTTGCTTTGGCCGTTCACTGTTTCTCCGCGCACTGGCGGCAGGCCGCATCCGGTGCTCCGATAAATTCCCGCATGCAGCGCCGATAGGCCTCCACGGGGTCCGGTGCCGCCGTGATCGGTCGTCCGACCACGATATAATCCGAGCCAAGCTCCCGCGCGCGCGCCGGCGTGGTCACACGCGCCTGATCGCCGCGATCGCCGTCGGCAAACCGGATCCCCGGCGTGACGGTCAGAAAGCCGGTGCCGCAGGCGCTGTGCACCGCCGAAGCCTCCAGCGGCGAGCAGACAACGCCGTCAAGGCCGGCCGCGCGCGCGTTCTCCGCATAATGCAGCACCACCTCTTCCATCGGACGGTCGATCCACAGCTCTTCCCGCATGCGTGCCTCATCGGTCGAGGTCAGCTGCGTCACCGCAATCAGCAACGGGCGGCTCCCATCCGGACGTGTCAGACCTTCCAGCGCCGCTTCCATCATGGCGCGCGTTCCTGCCGCGTGCAGGTTGCACATATCAACGGCAAGACCCGACAGCACCGCCATCGATTTCCGCACCGTATTCGGAATGTCATGCAGCTTCAGATCCAGAAAGATCCGATGCCCGCGCGCTTTGATCTCACGCAGGATCGACGGCCCCTCCGCATAGTACAGCTCCATGCCGATCTTGACATACGGTTTCTCCTCCGCAAAGCGGTCAAGAAAGGCGCAGACCTCCGCACGGGAGGCAAAATCGCAGGCAATGATAACATCCTTTCCCATCAGTGTGCTCCTCCTATGATTTCGCTGAGTTTCCGGATCCCATACCGTTCCATCTCGGTCGGAAGCGCTTCCACGATATCCCGGCAGACATAGGGATCCACCAGATTCGCCGCGCCAACCTCCACCGCAGTGGCGCCCGCCAGCATCATCTCGATCACATCCCGCGCCGAAGATACGCCCCCCATGCCGATGATCGGGATCTTTACCGCCGCATACACATCGTATACCATGCGCAGAGCGATCGGATACACCGCCGGTCCGGACAGACCGCCGGTCCGGTTCGCCAGTACCGGGCGCCGGGTCCGCAGATCGATACGCATGCCGAGCAGTGTATTGATCAGGGACAGGCCGTCCGCGCCCGCCGCCTCACATGCCCGGGCAATTTCCGTGATATCGGTAACATTCGGGCTCAGTTTGATATAGACCAGCTTGTCGGTCACGCGGCGCACCGCCTCTGTCACTGCTGCCGCTGCTGCCGGATCGGTTCCGAAGGCCATGCCGCCTCCATGCACATTCGGGCAGCTGATGTTGATCTCAAAGAGGCCGATCTGCTCCTCCCCGCTCAGCGCTTCCACCGTCTTTTCGTATTCCCCGACCGAAAAACCGCTGACATTGGCCACCACTTTTTTCCGAAAGTATGCGGCAAGACGGGGGAGTTCCCGCTCCCGGACCTCCCGCACACCCGGATTCTGCAATCCGACGGCGTTCAGCATCCCGGACGGGCAATCGGCAATGCGTGGGGTCGGGTTCCCGAAGCGCGGCTCCGCCGTTGTCCCTTTGATCGCAAGAGATCCCAGACAGTTGATATCATACAGCTCGGCAAATTCGTAACCAAAGCCGAAGGTTCCGCTCGCCGGGATTACGGGATTGTCTATGCGCCAGCCGCTCAGCGTTACCGATGTATCTACCATACGATCTCCTCCTTTTCCAGTACCGGGCCGTCCCGACAAATGCGTTTGTTCCCGTATTTTGTCCGGCAGGTACAGCCCATACAGGCACCAAAGCCGCAGCCCATGCGCTCTTCAAAGCTGTACTGGCCACCGCAGGCAGTCTGCTCATACACGGCGCGCAGCATCGGCTCCGGCCCGCAGGCATAGATATAGGAAAACGTACGCCCCTCCAACGCTGCTGTGACAAAGCCACGGATACCGCAGCTCCCGTCTGCAGTGGTGACCACCACCTCCGCACCCAGCGCGCGGAATTCCTGCGCGTAAAAGACCTCGTCGGCTCGCCCAAATCCCAGGACCACCGTAGGACGCTTCCCTTCCGCGCGCAGACGACGACAGAGCAGATACAGCGGCGGGACACCGACTCCGCCGCCGACAAGACAGGGGGTCGGTCCGCTCTTTTCGGTAGTATAGCCATTGCCGAGACCGGTCAGCAGGTCCAGCCGGGTGCCGGGTGCCATTCTGCTCATCCGCTCTGTCCCTTCTCCCACGGTTTTGTATATCAGCGTAAGGCAATCCCCTTCCGCATCGCAGACCGACAGCGGGCGACGCAGATACAGGCCGTCGATCCGCAGATTCACAAACCGGCCGGGGCACTGCACATCGGTGGTATCCCCACGCAGGCGCATGCGATAGACCGCCGCGGTCAGCGGCAGATTCTCGGTTACCGTAAAAATTTTCTGTTCCATACCTGCTTTCTTACCCGTTGATGGGCGATACCTCCATCGTACTCTCTTCCAGGACGTCCAGCAGGACACGCACGGTATCCAGCGCCGTAAAGATGGTCACACCGTTCTCCACCGCGCAGCGCCGGATCTCCTGTCCGTCGGATTCTGAGCCCGAGGCATCGTAGCGGCGTGTGTTGATCACATAATTGACATAGCCCTGGCGGATCGCATCCAGAATCTCTTCGCTTCCCTCGCTCAGCTTCCGCTTGACGCGCGTCCGTATCCCGTGACTTTTCAGATACGCCGCGGTTCCGGCCGTCGCTTCAATGTTGAAGCCCATCCGGTAAAAACGCCGGATCAGCGGCAGGGCCTCTTCTTTGTCCCCGTCCGCGATCGTTACAAATACCGTTCCGTAATTCATCACCTGCATCCCGGAGGCCTGCAACGCCTTGTACAGGGCACGGGTCAGACGACGGTCATATCCGATCGCTTCTCCGGTCGATTTCATCTCCGGAGAAAGATAGGTGTCCATACCGCGCAGCTTTGAAAAGGAGAAGGCCGGCACCTTCACATACCAGCGCTCCTTTTCCTTCGGACAGATCTCTGTAATGCCCTGCTCCCGCAGCGAGACGCCCAGAATCGCCAGCGTTCCGATATCGGCAAGCGAATACCCGGTCGACTTCGAAAGAAACGGCACCGTGCGCGATGAGCGCGGATTCACCTCAATGATATAAACCTGCTGTTGCCGGTCCACAATGAACTGAATGTTGTACAGTCCCACAATGCCGATGCCGAGGCCGAGACGGCGCGTATAGTCCAGAATTCTCTCCCGTACCTGCTCGCTCAGGCTGAACGGTGGATACACGCTGATCGAGTCCCCCGAATGGATCCCCGTCCGCTCTACAAGCTCCATAATGCCGGGGACAAAGACCTCATGGCCGTCGCATACGGCGTCTACCTCTACCTCTTTCCCCACAATGTACCGATCGACCAGCACCGGCTTGTCCGCGTCGATCTCCACCGCGGTTTTCAGATAGCGGCGGAGCTGTTCCTCCCCCGCCACGATCTGCATGGCACGCCCTCCCAGCACGAAGGACGGACGTACCAGGACGGGATATCCGATCTCTGCCGCCGCACGCACCCCGTCTTCAATGTTCGTCACCGCACGGCCCTCCGGCTGCGGAATGTCAAGGCTGCGCAGAACCTGCTCAAAGGCATCCCGGTTCTCCGCGCGCTCAATGGCGTCGCAGTCGGTGCCGATGATGGTGACACCACGGTCGCGCAGCGGGGCCGCCAGGTTGATCGCCGTCTGACCACCCAGCGATGCAATCACGCCGATCGGATGCTCCAGTTCTATCACATTCAGCACATCCTCTACCGTCAGCGGCTCAAAGTACAGCTTGTCCGAACAGGTGTAGTCGGTCGATACGGTCTCCGGATTGTTGTTGATGATAATCGCCTCGTATCCGTACTCCTTGATCGTCATTACCGCGTGCACCGTAGAGTAGTCAAATTCCACGCCCTGCCCGATCCGGATCGGACCTGAGCCGAGTACCACCACCTTCTTCCGATCCGAAACCGCCGATTCGTTCTCGTCGGCATAGGTGGCGTAAAAATACGGGATGTACGAGTCAAATTCCGAAGAACAGCTGTCGATCATCTTATAGACCGGCAGGATCCCCGCTTCCTTCCGCATGCGACGTACATCGTCCTCCCCGCATCCCCACAAATCTCCGACGGCACGGTCGGAGAAGCCGTAGCGCTTTGCCTCGCGCAGCACCGCCATATCCTGCGGCGACGCCGAAAGCTCCCGCTCTATGGCAACAACATGCCGCAGTTTCTCCAGAAAGAACATGTCGATCTGCGTCGCGTCACACAGAAGCCCCAGGTCTACGTCCCGGCGGCAGAGCTCGGTCAGTGCAAAAATACGGTCATCGGTTCCTGTGCGGATATAGGAAAGAATTTCCTCCGTCGGCATCCGGTCAAATTTCCGCAGGTGCAGGTGGTAGGCGCCGATTTCCAGAGAGCGTACCGCTTTCAGCAGGCCCTCTTCCAGCGTTCGTCCCACGCTCATACACTCCCCCGTTGCCTTCATCTGCGTGGACAGCGTATTGTTGGCGTCGGCAAATTTGTCGAAGGGAAAACGCGGAATCTTCGTCACCACATAGTCCAGCGCCGGCTCAAAGGAGGCCGGCGTATTGGCAAGACGGATCTCGTCCAGCGTCATCCCCACCGCAATCTTTGCCGAAACCCGCGCGATCGGATAGCCGCTTGCCTTTGACGCCAGCGCCGACGAACGGGATACGCGCGGATTCACCTCGATCAGGTAATAGTTGAAGGACTGCGGATCCAGCGCGAACTGCACGTTGCAGCCGCCCTCAATGCCAAGGCGGCGGATGATCCGCAGCGCACTGTCCCGCAACAGGTGGGTCTCTTTGTTCGTCAGCGTCTGGCAGGGGCAGACCACGATCGAATCCCCCGTATGAATGCCCACCGGATCCATGTTCTCCATGTTGCACACCGCGATCGCCGTATCGTTCGCGTCCCGCATGACCTCGTATTCGATCTCCTTGTAGCCGCGGATGCTCTTCTCGATCAGCACCTCATGGACGGGCGAGAGCTTCAGCGCGTTTTTCATCAGCTCCCCAAACTCTGCCTCGCTGTCGGCAAATCCGCCGCCGGTTCCTCCCAGCGTGAAGGCCGGACGCAATACCACCGGATACCCGATCCGCGCCGCCGCTGCCATCCCCTCCTCCACGGTATGCGCAATCTCCGAGGGAAGCGTCGGCTCGCCAAGCTCTTCGCACATCTTCTTGAACAGCTCCCGGTCTTCCGCCATCTCGATCGATGCTCCCGGCGTTCCCAGCAGCTCCACATGGCACTCCCGCAGCACACCCTTCTTTTCCAGCTGAATGGCAAGGTTGAGGCCGGTCTGCCCGCCGATCCCCGGAACAATTGCGTCCGGACGCTCGTGGCGGATGATCCGCGCAACATATTCCAGCGTCAGGGGTTCCATGTATATCTTGTCCGCCACCTTTTGATCGGTCATGATGGTGGCCGGATTCGAGTTGACCAGAATCACCTCGTATCCCTCTTCCCGCAGCGCAAGACAGGCCTGCGTGCCCGCATAGTCAAACTCGGCCGCCTGCCCGATCACAATCGGACCCGAACCGATCACCATTACTTTTTTTATATCAGTTCTTTTCGGCATGCTCTTTTGCCTCCTTCATCTCGCGGATAAACAGGTCGAACAGATAAAAGCTGTCCTGCGGCCCCGGCGCGCTCTCCGGGTGGTACTGTACAGCATACACACGCTCCTCCGGACATGCCACCCCTTCTACGGTCCCATCCAGCAGGTTCCGGTGCGTCACACGCAGCGGAAGACCACTGAGCGATGCCTCGTCCACTGCGTAGCTATGGTTCTGCGACGTGATCTCCACATGCCCCGTCCCCAGATTCATGACCGGGTGGTTCCCACCGCGGTGCCCGAATTTCAGCTTATAGGTCCGCGCACCGTAGGCCAGGGAAATCAGCTGATGTCCCAGGCAGATCCCGAAAATCGGGATCCGGCCGCGCAGGGCACGCACCAGCCCGATGGTCGGCAGCACATCCTCCGGATCGCCCGGTCCGTTGGAAAAGAACACGCCGTCCGGCCGCATGGCAAGCACCTCTTCCGCCGTCGCATTATATGGCACAACCGTGACATTACAGCCCCGCGCATTCAGAGAACGGATGATATTGAGCTTGGTGCCGCAGTCGACGACCACGACATTGTACCGATGATCCGGCGTGCGGGAATACCAGCGCTTGCGGCAGCTGACACGCGCCACCGCATCGTGCGGCACCGCCGCCGCCGCAATCCGCGCAAGTCCCTCCTCCCGCGTCGTTCCCGGTGAGGTGATCAGCACCCGGCGGCTCCCCAGATCCCGGATGCTCCGCGTCAGACGGCGGGTATCCAGTCCTTCGATTCCCGCCGCCCCGTTCTCTTCCATGATTTCCGAGAGCGTCTTCGTATAACGGAAATTGGAGGGACTGTCGTTGTATTCCCCTACAATCAGCGCACTGATGCTCAGCCCACGCCCCTCAAAGTCCTCATCCGCAATCCCGTAGTTCCCGATCAGCGGATAGGTCATGACCACCGCCTGGTCGGTATAGGAAGGATCCGAGACGATTTCCTGATATCCTACCATGGAGGTATTGAACACGATTTCCGCGATTTTGTCCTCCTTTGCGCCAAAGGCGTATCCCAGATATTCGCTCCCGTCCTCCAGAATCAGTTTCCGATCATAGCGTCTTGCCATACCACGACTCCTCCTACTTGGTTCCATATGCATTTCCCGTACAGTTCCCATCCCGCAAACGGAGTACTTTTCCCCTGCGAGAGAAAGTTTTCAGGACAAACGGGTGCCCTGAAAGCCAGATCAAAGATCGCCGTATCCCCGTCCTCCGGAATTCCGAAGCGACGGCGCGGCCGGTCGGTCATGGCCGCAATCAGCGTCTCAAACGGTATAAGGCCGGGCCGCACCAGGTGCGTATACAGCAGCGGAAATGCAATCTCAATACCGCTGATCCCCATCAGACTCCCCGCAAGGCCGCGACTTTTTTCCTCCGCGCTGTGCGGGGCATGATCGGTTGCGATCATATCTACCGTCCCGTCCGCAAGTCCCGCCAACAGTGCCTCCCGATCCGCCTCCGTGCGCAGCGGGGGATTCATCTTGAAGCGGCCGTCCTCCTGCAGATCCGCATCGCTCAGAAGAAGGTAATGCGGTGCGGTCTCGCAGGTCACATCCACACCCTCTGCCTTGGCCGCGCGGATCAGATCTACGCTTTCCCGGCAGGAAACATGACAGACATGATAGGCGCACCCCGTTTCCCGCGCAAGGCGCAGATCCCGCGCAAGAGGCCCCCACTCGCTCTCCGAACAGATCCCGCGGTGGCCGTGCCGGCGTGCATACTCTCCATCGTGTATATAGCCTCCCCGCACCAGCCGGTTATCCTCACAGTGTGCCGCCACCACGCGACCGAGCCGCTTTGCCTCCTCCATGGCCGACCGCATCAGTGACTCGCTCTGCACCCCGCGCCCGTCGTCCGAAAAAGCAACCACATGCGGCGCAAGGCCTGCAAGATCCGAAAGCTCCTCTCCCCGCTCCCCCCGCGTCAGTGCCCCGTATGGCAACACGCGGATGCGGGCATCCCGACGGATGATATCGGTTTCTGCCTGCAGATGCATCGGGCTGTCCGGCACCGGATCCAGATTTGGCATGCAGCACACCGCCGCGTATCCTGCACGTGCCGCCGCTTCGCTCCCGCTCCGGATGCTTTCCTTATAAGAAAAACCCGGCTCGCGGAAATGAACATGCACATCCACAAGACCGGGTATCACAATATGATCTGATGTGAGGGGAAACCGAAAAGAAGAAGGAAAAGAAAAGCAAGCACCGTCGCGGATAATTCTGCCGTCCCGGTATATCCCTGCATTTTTTGTCATCATGACCGTCCTCCGTAAAAAATGCCCTGCCACAGGCAAGGCGCGGCTCCGCGCCGCCGGCACGGAGTTCCTCTGTTCGCCTGCTCTTTTCAGGTTTCTGCAAGCGTCAACTTCTCTTCCGCAAAAGTATAGCACATTTCTTTTCCTTTGTCAATGGCAAAAAAAGATTTTTCTTCTGCGATTTCCGTCCCCAGCCCTCGGTACCGTGATCCGGAAACGGATGACTCAGAGGTATATACGGAAAAAGAGGGAGGCACGGCGGAAACGCCTGTGCTTCCCTCTCCTGTCCGCCGGACAATACCCGGGGCGGCGGCGGTCTGCGACATACCCGCCCCATGCCAGGATCAGTGATACGCCCCGATCCGGTCGCGGTTGATCGCAAACAGCTCCTCTGCCATCTGTCGGATCTCCTCCAGACTGCACACTGCCGCACACAACGGATCCATGTACAGTGCATGCAGGATCGCCTCCTTGTCATGCCGCATGGCGCCCTCTACCACAAGGCTCTCGATCCGCGCCGTCGTATTCACAAGAATCGCAAGATGCTCCGGCAGCGGTCCCACCACCGTCGTGCGGATTCCCATACGGTCGGCCACCACCGGTACCTCGACGCAGGCATCGGCCGGCAGATTCGGGATCGATCCCCTGTTCTGCACATTCCCGTTGAAAATAAACGGTCGCCCGTCTCCGAACCGCGCATTGAAAATATCCGCCGCGTATTCCTGGCTCCGTTTCGGATCCACGTCTTTTGCAAGATATTCCTCATACTGCTTCATGCGGTCCTGTTCCCGTGTCAGGCTCCCCTGCAGCGAAAACGCATAATGCCCCGGATTCCAGTTGGTGCCATGCGTGCAATACCGTTCAATCAGATCCGGACGCTTGCGGAACCAGGCATTGTACTCCGAATTGTGCCCGCTCGACTCGGTCACATAATAGCCGAGCTTCAGAAACATTTCGTTGCGCACCTGCTCCTTATCGAAAAACACCGGATCCTCCAGCTTTTTCCGCAGGCGCGGATACAGATCTTCCCCGTGATGCCGGAGCGTCAGATAAAACGCCTGGTGATTCACACCGGCACAGGTATATTCGATTTCCTCCACCGGAAGTTCCAGCCATTCGGCCAGCATGCCGATCGTGCCCTGCACGCTGTGACACAGCCCTGTGACCTCCACATTCGCATGGTGCTGCATGGCCTGACACAGCATGGCCATCGGATTCGTATAGTTCAGAAAGACCGCACGGGGACAGTAACGCTCAATATCGCGACAGATGTCCAGAAGCAGCGGAATGTTCCGTAATGCGCGGAACACACCTGATACGCTCCGCGTATCTCCGATATTGATGTCCACACCGTATTTTTTCGGAATTTCAATGTCATAACGCCACACGTCCGGCCCCCCGTTGGCCACCGTGCACAGAACGCCGTCCGCTCCCCGCAGCGCCTCCGCCCGGTCGGTTGTTGCACGGATCTGACAGGACGGGCAGTGCATGGCATCGCGGATCTTCTCGCATATGCGGTATATGGCCGCAAGGTTCTGCTCGTTACAGTCCATGAGGGCAATTTCACAGTCCGAAAAATCCGGAAAGGTCAACAGGTCCCGTACGATTTTGCTGGTAAACTGGAGGCTGCCTGCTCCGATAAACGCAATCTTTTTCATGACGTGCTTCTCCTTTCTTTTCCCCGCGCCGCGGTCGCCTTCATTATAATACATGTTGCACAGGATGTAAATGGTGTGCGCCAATTTTTTGTATATTTTTTCGCCCGTATGCGGTTCGTCACTTTCCCTGCGGAGATATGGGCGTAAAAAATCCCGCTCAGAGAGCGGGAGATGGCGGATAGGCCGCGTCCTTTCGTAGCGTGGCTTGCGAAAAAAGGGCGGAGACGGCAGCACGATATTCAGCGAGGGTAGTACAGCGGTAGAGCCGGCGCAGAAACGGACGCGGATCCTCAGAAAACAGGTAGGCCTGGTATTTCCAGAGCTCTGCCATCCGGCACAGAAGATTCCGGCCGTTTCCCATACGCGCCGCGTTTTCTTCACAGATGCGGTCGTGCATGCGACGCAGGCGACCGGGGAGATCCGGGACCGGTTCTGCGCGGCAAAGACGGAACAGCGCGGGATTGGCCGCCGCGCCGCGGCCGAGCATGACGCGGTGCGTATCCGGAAAAGCTGCCAGCAAATCCTGCAGATCCTCCGCACGGAAGATGTCGCCGTTATAGCACACCGGCATTCTGGCCATTCCGGCCATCTGGCGGTAGACCGACATCCGCGGTCGGCCACGATACAGATCGGTACGCAGGCGGGGATGCAGGATCAGTTCGACAATCGGGTAGCGGTTGAAGATCTCCATCAGATACGGGGCTTCGTTTTCATCGGCATAGCCGATCCGGGTCTTCACGGAAACCTGTATCTGCGGCGCAATCCCGGAGAGTCCGGAGAAAACCTCGTCAAAAAAGGCATCCAGCATTGCGGGCTTTGCAAGAAATCCGGCGCCCCGCCCTTTTGCAGTCACGGTGCCTGAGGGACACCCGAGATTCAGATTCAGTACGGTGCAGCCGCACCCCGCAAGAAAGGCGGCGGCACGCAGAAAATCAGACGCACGTGAGGAAAGCAGCTGCACTATCGTCGGCGGCGCACCGGGGGCAGACAACGCCGCAGAAATCTCCCTTCGGTCCCGCGCCGTCAGGCCTTCCGGAACCGTCGTATAAAATGGTGTGTAATACACATCCGCACCGCCGAATTCCACCGCGTGCGCGCGCCGGTATACATCGTCGGTCAGCCCTTCCAGGGGAGCAAAGGAAAGATGGATCATACACCGACGCCTTTCCCTCTCTCGCACGGCTCCGGAACCTGCGGCGCGGAGGTTTGCCGGGGCAATTCCGCTTTGCCTCTTTTCTCCCGGTTCTTTTTGTCTCCGACTTCCCTTTTCCCGCCCTTCGGTCCTGACTGTGCTTTCTGTACGGACACGGCGTCCTCCGCTTTTTTCTCTACAAGATAAAAATACGGCGAGGTCGGCGAATTCAGAATACGGAAGCAGGAGGCACACAGACGATACCGGTTCAGCGTTGCAAAATACGCCGCCAGCATTTCCCCTTCCAACCGTCCCTCCTCATGGCCGGGATATACCGCCACCAGCAATATACCGTCCGGCGCAAGCAGATCCACCGCTGCTTCCACCGCCGGCAGGGTCGTCTCACGCAGAGTTGTCAGCGCCTTGTTGCCGCTCCCGGGCAAATATCCGAGATTGAAGACGCCTGCCTTGACCTGTTCACACACATACTGCCGCACAAGGTGATGCGATGCCTGTATCAACGTATAATTCTCCGGCGCTCCCGCTTCCGTAAGCCGGGCGCGCGTCGACCGCAGAGCCGCCTCCTGGATGTCAAATGCATACACATGACCGCGGGGGCCCACGGTGCGGGACAGAAACAGGGTATCGTTCCCGTTCCCCATGGTATAGTCTACCGCAATATCTCCCTCGCGCAGGTGTGCCAGAAGAAATTGCTTTTCAAGTTGCAGAAGATCCACCATGGCTTCCCGTCTCCTTTCCGGTTTTCTCCATTCATCTGCCTCTCAGAGCAGCAGCGCCACCGCAAAACTCGCCGTCCACACGATGATCAGCATCAGAAGCACCGTTCCCAAAGCCAGAAGGCGACCGGCTTTCTGGTGCAACGCCGCAGGATCCCAATACAGATTCCCCGCCCGCATCCGCAGCACAAATGTCACGATCGGTGTCAGGCATCCGATAATAAACAGAACCCCGTGTGTTGCAAAGCAAAGGTCCAGCGTCAGATAATCCAGTACGCAGAGCAGGTTGGCCGCCGTGCAGAGCAGGGCCGTGGCCGACATGGAAATCATTCCGAGAAAAACAGAACGGTACAGCGTCATTTTCATAAAAACTCCCCTCCGGTTTTATTTTTCGGAAAAACGATTCTTACAGCACCGCGACGGAGCGGCAGACCTTGCAAGGGCGGGAAAACCGAGTTGCGCCATGCCGGCCCCCCGCGTCCGATACAGCATACGGCAGAGGCAACCGCGTCATTTTCATGGCTTTTTTGCTTCCTGCAACAAACGGGGGGCCACATATGCCGTATAATTGCTCTTATATGTCACATATCCCGGTTTGGATCCCGGCGGTTTTTTCAGGTTGCGCACCCGCGTATAATCCACCGCCACGGTATCCCCAGTCGCCGCCGAATAGTAGGCAGCCAGCTCCGCTGCCTCGGTATAATCCGAGGCCCCGGGTTCTTCTCCCCCGCAGACCAGAATCACATGCGATCCGGGAATCCCTTTTGCGTGGAACCACAGATCCTCTTTCCCCGCCGTATGGAAGGTCAGCTGCTCGTTTTGCAGATTATTCCGCCCGCACAAAATACGGTAGCCCCCGCTGCTGACATATTCCCGCGGTCGGAGCCGCACATTTTTCGGCGCGGTGTACCCTTTCATGCGGGAGGCATATCCCGCCCGATGCAGCTCGTCACGCAGCTCGGTCAGGTCGGCTTCGCTCTCCGCATGTTCGAGGAACGAACGCACTCCGGAAAGATATGTCAGCTCCGCTTCCGATTGCGCAATCTGCTCCCGCAGCACCCGCTGCGCTGTACGCGCTTTGTTGTAGAGCTTATACAGATGCTGCGCATTGGCCGATGGGCTCAGGCGTCTGTCAAGATGCACCGTCCGCTCCTCCGGTTCCTCTCCGCTGTAATCGGTACCCGTAAATTCGGTCATTCCCCGCGTCAGCCGGTAGATATTCGTCACAATCAGATCCGCATCCCGCCGGTGCTCCTCTGCGGAGGCACAGTCGGAAAGCTCCTGCCGCTGCATTTCCAGCTTGCGCAGCAATCGCCCCTCCGCATTCGCCAGCATACGGTGCAGGTCCGCGCTCCTCTGCCGTATTCGCTCGCTCAGATCCCGCGCGCCGAAATACTGGTCGAGAAGCTGTCCGAAATCCGGAAAAGTCTCGCAGTACGCGGCGCTGCCGCGGTAACCGGTCGCCCGATAGGTAAAATCGAGGGGCGCGCCGTCTCCCGCACGCCGCACCAGAACCGGAGAAAATTCCCCGGCGCGAACCGCATCAAACCAGGCGCAAAATGCATCCGCAAGTGCTTCCGGGCCCACCGTTTCCAGGCGCGCATCCGCCGTATGACACGCGCGATAGACCAGCTCATATGCCGTCTGCATGGCAAGACCCTGATAGGTATCGCACAGATACCGGGCCGCGTTCCTTTCGCCCGGCGCCCCCGCGACGCGTTGTACAAATTCCGTCCGGCTCTCGGTCAACGGATTCCGCTTCTCCTGCGCGGGAGGCAGCGTATACTGCATGCCGGGTAGCACCTGCCGGACGCGGCTGGTCGAAAAATCCACCGGTCGCAGCACCGCCAGAATCTTCTCCTCCGCATCGGTCAGAATCAGATTGCTGCACTTCCCCATGATCTCCACATGCAGATATTTCTCGGTCGGATATCCCATCTCGTCGTAGGCCGAAAAACAGAGCCGCGCGACACGGTCAAAGCCGGTCTGCTCTCCGCGCGTAAAATGCGCGCCCGCCAGATGCTTGCGCAGGAGCATGCAGAAAAGCGGTGCGGTGGCGGGATTTTCCTTCTGCTGGGCGGTAAAGGCCATGTGCGGAGAGCTCGCCCCTGCGTTGATGCAGAAACGCAACCGGGTGCCGTGTGCAACAAGGCAGAGATCGATCTCCTCACGCCCCGGCTGAAAAATTTTCTCCACCTTGGCGCCGTCCGCCATGCGGTTCAGTTCATGCAGCACAGCGCAGAGCATGCCGCCGTCATATGCCATGGTCATGCACCCGCCTTCCTACATAGTAATAATACCGGCCGATCTCACGGAATCCGACATGGCGCGCTACGGCGAAGGAACGGACGTTGCGCATCCGACACCGGTATTCCACCGTAAAGCCCTCCCGGATGAGCGCAGACGCGAGTGCCGTAAGGCAGGCGGTGGCATACCCTTTTCCGCGGGCGCGCGGAATCGTTTCCACCCCTACTTCGACCGGCCGGGCTTTTGCTTCGCTATCCGGCGCATCGTGCGTGACAGCGACCGACACAATTTTCCCGTTTTCTTCCATTCCGTATGCAAGGCATCCGGCCTCCCGCGTCGCATCCAGATCGTATGTAGTACGGTTGCGGAAACTGTCTCCCGATTTTATTTCAAAAGGTGACAAATTTTCGCTTTTTTCGCAAATCCCATCGATGGGTCGCAACCGCAAAATCCGTCCATAGCAGGGCGAAAAAGCATCTTTTTTGTAACCCCATGTCGATATTTCAGGTGACAATCGGGAGGAGAGCCAGGAAAGAGCCGTACGGGAGCAGGGCGAGGACGAAAAGCGGCGTAAAAATGTCTCGCCGATCGGCGCAATGCGGGGAAAGATCTCCATGCGCAGCCCGTGCTCTTCGGTGACAGTGAAGGACAGCGGTATCACCGTGTCCCACCGGTTCCCGAACACAAACGCTTCTCCGTCGGCATCCTGTATCAACTCTGTTCTCACCGTGTCACCCCCTTCAACCATGCTTCCGGGCAATGATGGTGTGTGCCTGCCGGCCCGGCAGTCCGCTGAAGGTCCCGCGCGGCACGGCAGCCTTTACAATGCCGCTTGCTCCGAAAGATATATTTGTATTGTAACACAGAGCGGCGCGCTTTGCAAGCAAAAAACACAAGAACACGACAGGCGGAGGAAATTTCTACCATCCACTGGGCATACAAGCTGCAGAATAAAAAGTGCTGTCGGCTCTGCAATGGCAGAGCCGACAGCACAGAACGGCAGGAAGCCGGGAAGCGGCGGCCGGTCGCGAAGCAAGCCGGGAAAAGGCGGATGGGGACACCGTGCCACGTATGCGCAAGCCCGGCCGGCGGAGCAAACCGGGAAATACGGCGCACAGTCCGGAGGGCGTTCACAGGGCGCCGGGCGGGGCGATCAAAGGGCGTGGTGCATGCTCCGGCCGCGGGGCACAGATGCGTAAATCCGGTCGGGGAAACAAACCGATAGCACAGCGCCACCATCCGGGGACGGTCATAGGGGGGCGCACGCACCGGCACAAGAGCATAGATGTGCTCAACGCTGCCCGATCTCACGCTCCCGAAGATTTTCCGCAG
>CALWTT010000074.1 GCA_944384545.1 uncultured Clostridia bacterium
CGACGCTCTTCCGATCTCGTACCGCCGCGCGCGATGGTTGTCCCCGCCACAGCGGAGCCTGAAGGTTTTTCGCCAGGCCTTTTTGCAAAAAGGCCGCCACCCTGCGCCGCGGCGCCCACACTGCACCGCAGTGCATTTTATGCCGCCTTCTCGCCGCAGCGCTTATCCCGCGCCGCGCCTGTGCCTGCGCCCCCTCCGCGCCGCAGCGCCCACCCTGCGCCCGTACCACTGTGCGCCCGCATTTTCGCTTTTTTCCATCCATCAGACCATCAGAACCGCATCCGCAGCACAATCCCCGCAAGGAGGTACGCAACCCTATGAACGGATATCAAACCGAACAGAAACGTCTTTTGCTCGACTACCTTTCGCGCCATGCCGAGCGCGCCTTTACCCCCGCTGAGCTGGCACAGGCCCTGGCGGACGGCGGGATCGGTAAAAGCACCGTGTATCGCCTGATCGCACGTCTCTCGGAAGAAGGGGCGGTACGCCGTTTTGCACGCGAGGGCGGGGGTGTGGCCTACCAATACCTTTCTGGCGAGCATTGCGCCTCGCATCTTCATCTTCGCTGTACGGCCTGCGGCCGCGTCATTCATCTGTCGCAGACCGACTCTGACCGACTCGGTCGTCTGCTTTCCGACAGATACCGCTTTGCCCTGGACGGAAGTAAAACCATGCTGACCGGCCTTTGCAATCAATGTACACAAGAAAACCCCACTACTGTGCAAAAAAAGGAGACGCCTCATGCCTGCTGATGCACACGAACTTCTGCATACTCTGCTCCATACGGCAGAAGACCTTCTGCCGGTCATTCCCTTTCTGTACCTGTGCTACCTCTTTCTCGAATTTCTCGAGCGGCGGGTCGTCAACGGCGCGGTGGCGGCGGAGCGGCTCCGGAATACCCGGCTCGGTCCACTGGCGGGCGGACTGCTCGGCGTATTGCCGCAATGCGGCTTTTCTGCCGCGGCGGCCGGGCTTTATGCCGGGCGGATCGTTTCGCTCGGAACCCTGCTCGCCGTTTTTCTTTCCACCTCGGATGAGATGCTGCCGGTCCTGCTCGCGGGAGGCGCGGATCCGCTTTTTGTTTTTCTGACGGTTTTCCTGAAAGCCTGTGTGGCGATCCTGTGCGGCTTCCTCATCGATCTGCTGATCCGGCGCCGTCATACGGCGGAGGGTGCATCCTCCTTCGATGCCGCTGCGCTTTGTCAGCATAGCGGCTGCCATTGCGAGAGCCGCAGTATTTTTCTGGCGGCTGTGTATCATGCGCTGCGCGTTTTCCTCTTCCTCTTTCTCGTCTCGCTCGGGCTGAACCTTTTCATCCTGTTTGTCGGGGAGGATCGGCTTGGGGCACTGCTGCCGGATATTCCGGTGCTTGGGAACCTGATCGCGGCGTTGGTCGGCCTGATTCCCAATTGCGCCGCATCCGTGGTACTGACCGAGCTGTATCTGCGCTCGGCCATTTCCTACGGCGCGCTCTTTTCCGGACTTCTTCCGGGCGCCGGGATCGGCCTGCTTGTTCTGCTCCGGGTCAACCGGCACCCGAAGGAAAATCTTCTGATCCTGCTTCTGCTGGTGGGGATCGGCACGGCGGTGGGCGTCCTTTTTGACAGCATCGGTGTGGAGGCGTGGCTGCGCGCGCCGGGAGGAGGACTATGACCGAAAAGCTCTATGATTCTGATGCCTATATGACTTCGTTTTCCGCACGTGTGCTTTCCTGTACGGAGGACGAGGGCGGCCGCTTTTCGGTCGTTCTCGACCGCACGGCATTCTTTCCGGAGAGCGGCGGGCAGGGAGGAGATACCGGCCGGCTGGGCGAGGCGGCGGTCCTGCATACCGGAGAGGACGGGGGAGAGATCCGACATAGCACCGACCGCGCGCTCCCGGTGGGGGCGACGGTAGAGGGGGAGATCGATTTTTCCGCGCGCTTTGACCGTATGCAGAACCATACCGGGGAGCATATCGTATCGGGACTGGCGCATCGCCTGTTCGGGTGTACCAATGTAGGGTTTCACCTGAGCGACAGCGAGACGACGGTGGATTTTGACCGCCCGCTGACGCGCGGTGAGCTGGACCGCTTAGAGGAGCTTGCGTGCGAGGCGGTATACCGTGACCTCCCGGTGACGGCCCGGTATCCGTCGGAGCAGGAGCTGCGGACGCTGGATTACCGTTCGAAGGGCAGCTTGCACGGGGCGGTCCGTGTGGTGCATATTCCGGACTATGACGATTGCGCCTGCTGTGCGCCGCATGTGCGCAGAACGGGGGAGATCGGCGGTGTGAGCATGCCGGATTTTATGCGATATAAGGGCGGCGTGCGGATCCGTCTTCTGTGCGGGGCGCGGGCGGCGCGGGAGGCACGGGCCTGCTATCGGGAGCTTTCCGCAGCGGCGCAGCTCTGTCGTCTGCCGCGTCTGTCCTGTGCGGACGGGGTCCGTCGCCTTTCAGAGACGGCGGAGACACTGCGCGCGGAGAACGCCGCGCTTTCGCGGGCGCTGGCCGATGCGCGCGTTGCTTCGGTTCCGGCCGGTACGCATGGCAATCTCTGTTTCTTTGAACCCTTGTTGGAGGAAGGGGGGCGGCGCCGTCTTGCTCTGGGCGCATGTGAGCGGACCGACGGCGTGTGTGCGGTCTTTTCGGGCAGCGACCGGGAGGGATACCGGTTCTGCCTTGCCGGACATGGCCTTCCGCTACGCGGCTATGCCGATCGGATCGGGACAGCACTGAACGGACGCTGCGGCGGAAGCGACGAATTGCTCAGCGGCCGCGCCGGCGCATCCCGGAAAACCATCGAACGCTATTTTGCCGGAACCGGATTTGACGCGGCGCGGGAATAAGCGGGAATCAGCAGACGCTGCGCCGTTTTCTTCCGTTCCTGTTTTTGAAGCCCGGCCTTGCGAACGAAGCGGCGTAGGCCGGGCTTTTTTGCCGCTTTGCAACACACGTCCCCGCCGCAGCGGAGCCTGAAGGTTTTTCGCCAGGCCTTTTTGCAAAAAGGCCGCCGTTCCCGCGCCGCAGCGCACTTCGTGCCGCCACCCTGCTTCGCAGATCCCGTGCCCGCACAGTAAGCGCGTCCGCCGCTTCGCGCCGCAGCGCCCATCCCCTGCCGCGCCTGTGCCTGTGGCCACTCCTTCTGCGCCGGAGTGTCCGTCTCGTAGCTGTCATCCCCCGCGCCGCCCGCGCTTTTGCAACGCACGGGGCGCAGATAACAACGCTCTGCATCGACACGCGCCGGGCTTTGGGGGCGCGCGATATGTTTTGCTCCGGCGTTTTCTTTGTCGCTTTGCAACACACGTCCCCGCCGCAGCGGAGCCTGAAGGTTTTTCGCCAGGCCTTTTTGCAAAAAGGCCGCCG
>CALWTT010000075.1 GCA_944384545.1 uncultured Clostridia bacterium
GAACTGAGGCCGCGATTTGTTCCACGTCATAATGGGCGTGTGTTCGGAACACACGCCCATTGCTTTTTCGGTTGCCTTCCGGATTGGCTTTTTCCGGGCACACCGCGCCGCCGGAACAAGGCAACAAGACTGAGGACGCTGTACCGCAGCGTGTAAGCGTAAGGGAGTCCGTCCGGCCGGCAAATCCGGGGAGCGGGGGAAAATCCGGGGAGCGGTGAAGGAAATCAGAAAGCCGTGCAAAAGACGGCATCCACCGTGGGAAAACGGTCGTGAAACCGCCGGGCGGAAAAGCCGGAATCCGGAAGCTCAGGAGATACCGGAGAGATCTCGGTTGAGAATAACAGGGCCGAACCCGCAGATTTCGTCTTTGAGAATGCTGTCGGGTGCCGGCTGCCATAGATAGATCCGCTTTCCCAGCCGGAAGGCATCGTACATTTCCAGAAATGTGGCTCCACCCAGATATCCGCGACACACGTCCCCGGCCTTTTCATCTGTTCGATCCAGATTGAGAACCAGAACCGCATCGACGCCGGCAATGGTGGCCTCGCTTTTCCGGAACATGGCCGCCTTGAAACGCCGGTGTGCCTCTTCGCCCTGTGCCGCCATGGCCGCTTCGGTCCCCGGCGTTTCGTAGCAGTTGGGGAGCAGGACTTCGTGCCCTGCACGGCAGAGTGCTTCGCGGATGGGTGGGATTTGGCTGTAAAAGCGTTTGGAACAGATCAGAAGAATTTTCATGCTGTTTTCACGGACCGGCTTTTTCGTGACACACGGTCCCCTTTCTGAAAAATTTTGCCGCCCGGCAATATCAGCGGCGTGCAGGTATATTTTGACCGTCACGGAGGGCAAGCGCCTTTTGTCCGCTTGTGCGGAAGGCGGGTATGCCTGCCTTTCCGGTTCCTGCAGACATCTTCCTCGCCGGGTGGGGTAAGCATACGGATGACCGCCTCCGGATCCTTGCCTCCGAATGACCGCCTCCGGATCCTTGTGTCCTTTGTACGCGTCCAGGGCTCTGTTGCGGACGTGACTTTTCTTTGTCTTTCCCGTCGCTTCCTGAAAAACATATCCCGGCCCTGTTGCCGGTATACCCCGGAATGCCTGTGCCAGGCAACGGCGCCTGGATTGCTTTTGCCCATACGGCGCGGCGACGCTCCTTTTGCTTGCAGCGCCGTCGTCGGCGGACGGATACTTTCGGGATGGTTATGACGGTGTTCTCTGCATTTTCTGTAAATGCAATACTATTGTAGTGCTTTCCGGTCGACGGCGCAACAGGTTTTCGGAAAAAAACCGGAAAATCCGGAAAAAATCCCGAAAAAGCCCTTGACAATCCTGCGGAATGTGCTATACTGGTTTTAGCACTCAAAATGCGCGAGTGCTAAAACTGGAAAAGCAAGGTGATTTTGATGAGCAAGAAACAGTTCAAAACCGAATCGAAAAAGCTACTGGATATGATGATCAACTCGATTTATACACATAAGGAAATATTTTTACGTGAGTTGATTTCGAACGCGAGCGACGCGCTGGACAAACTGTACTACCGTTCTCTGACCGACGACAGTGTCACATTGCAGCGTGCGGACTATGAGATCCGTCTGACCCCGGACAAGGAGGCCCGCACGCTGACCGTTTCGGACAACGGCTGCGGCATGACGCGGGAGGAGCTGGAAAACAATCTCGGTACGATCGCGAAGAGCGGTTCCTACGAGTTCAAGCAGGACGAAGCGGCACGGGAGAAGGTGGACATCATCGGTCAGTTCGGCGTGGGATTTTATTCCGCTTTTATGGTAAGCGACCGGATAACCGTGCGTTCGCGTGTATACGGCTCGGAGGAGGCCTGGGAATGGCGTTCGGAGGGCGTGGATGGCTATACCATGGAGCCCTGCACCAAGGAAAGCGCGGGAACGGAGATTGAGTTGCATCTGCGTGCGGACACGGAGGAAGAAAAATACAGCGAATATCTCGAAGAATATCGTCTGCGCGCCCTGGTGCGGAAGTATTCGGATTATATCCGGTATCCGATCCGGATGGAAGTGGAAGAGCGGGTGCATAAGGAGGGCGGGAAAGAGGACGAATATGAGACCCGCCGCAGCGATGCGACGCTGAACAGCATGGTTCCGCTCTGGAAGCGTCCGGCCTCGGAGATTACGGAAGAGGAGTATAACGCTTTTTACCGGGAGAAATTCTACGACTATGAAGCACCGGTCAAGGTGATCCATTGGCACAGTGAAGGCGGCGCCACCTTTGACTCGTTGCTCTTTATCCCGGCAAAGGCGCCCTATGATTATTATACCAAGAACTTTGAGAAAGGGCTGCAGCTTTATTCGAGCGGAGTGCTGATCACCGAGAAATGCGCCGATCTTCTCCCCGATTATTTCAGCTTTGTGCGCGGTCTGGTGGACAGTGCGGATCTTTCGCTGAATATTTCCCGTGAAATGCTGCAGCACGATCATCAGCTGCGGCGGATTGCCCGCACGGTCGAGAAGAAAATCCGCAGTGAGCTGCTGAAGCTGCTCGAGAGCGACCGGGAAAAATACGAGACCTTCTTCCGCGCATTCGGTCTGCAGCTGAAATACGGGGTCTATACGGATTTCGGCATGCACAAGGATACGCTTTCGGATCTTCTTCTGTTTGTCAGTTCGGCTGAGAAAAAGTATGTCACGCTGAAGGAATATACCGACCGCATGAAAGAGGGACAGACGGTGATCTATTATGCGGCAGGCGAGACGACGGATGCGGCGGCGGCGCTGCCGCAGGCGGAAGCGGTCTGTGCACGGGGCTTTGAGGTGCTGTATCTTGGGGAGGACGTGGACGAATTTGCCCTGCGTGCGATGGACAGCTATGCTGAGCATAAATTTGTCAATGTGTGTGACGAGTCGCTGGACATCGGCAGCGAGGAGGAAAAGACTCGCCTGAAAGCCGAGAATGAAGGTGCGAAAGATCTGCTTTCCTATATGAAAGAAACCCTGGGGGACAAAGTGGGGGCCGTACGGTTCAGCGTGGCTTTGAAGGATCATCCGGTATGCCTTTCGAGCGAGGGCGGCATTTCTCTGGAAATGGAGAAGGTGCTGAATGCCATGCCGAACGCCGAGGAAAATCGGGTGAAGGCGCAGACGGTGCTGGAAATCAATCTGAATCATGCGATTGCCGACCGCCTGAAAGCGCTGTATACCGAGGATAAGGAGAAGCTTGCCGAGTACACGCGCATTCTGTATGCACAGGCACGGCTGATCGGCGGCATGAGCATAGAGAATCCGACCGAGCTGAGCAATATGGTGTGCGGACTGATGCTGTAAAGCGGTTGTTTTGTATACAAAAATGAATAGCGTCCGCCTTCCCGGCGTGTATTCTGCGCCGGTCGGAAGCGGAAAGAGGAGGCCGATCGGCCTCCTCTTTTTTGTTACCTTTCTGCAAATGCTCCGTGTGACATTCCATCCATTTTTCGTGAAATGTCATCTGTAATCAAAAAATTGTGTGACAATCTGCCGAGCGGATTCCGCTCCGCGCGCAATGAACGAACGCGCGGCACCGGCCTCGTTGCTGCTTGGAGTGTGGGACGAAGGCATACTGTGCCGTCTTGTGCCCCGCCATCCCGGTCTTTTCCTCCGGATCCGCCGCCCGGTATGCTGGAAAATTGCATTTGCGCCATCGCCCCCCGCATCGTTCCCCATGTCCCGGAAAACAGGGGATCCGCCCCCCGGAAAATATCCGGGCAATCCGTCTGCCTGCTTGACAATTCCACGCGCCTTTGTTAGAATAGAGGGTACCTGGATAAAATACATATTCCGACAGATACCGTGCAGAGCGCACAGGAAAGGGGAGGGACATCGTATGATCCGAAAAGAATATGCGTATCCTGTCCGTATTCTCCGGATGGAGGGAAAAGTGGAAGGCGAGGAGCACCTGCTGGAAACGGGGCCAATGCAAATCGGACTTGGTTCCCAGGAGCAAGGGCACCTGTGCCGTATAGCGGGGCCGGCTTTCCTTATACTGGATTTTGGCCGGGAGATGCGTGCCGGCCTGCGGATTTTATGCGCGCGGGCTGCGATGCCCGACGGCAGCGCGCCGCAGATTCGGATCCGGCTGGGGGAATCGGTAGGGGAATGCTCGGCCGAATGCGGAGAAAAGGGCGCCTGTAACGATCATGCACCGCGGGACTTTTTCTGTCCGCTGGTAGGAATGTCCGATACCTGCTGGGGGCAGTCCGGATTCCGGTTTGCCCGTCTGGATATCCCTGCCGATGCCGCCGTAGAGCTGCGATCGGTCCTTGCGGAGGGCGAGATCCTTTCGTTGCGTGCGCGGGTCGGTTATACAGGGACCGATCCGGTGCTTTCCGAGGTGTTTTCGGTTGCCAAACGCACCATCGATCTATGTGCGGCGGGCCGGTATGTATGGGACGGAATCAAGCGGGACAGACTGGTCTGGATCGGGGATATGCATCCCGAGATGCTGGCGCTTACGACGCTGTACGGACCGACGGCCGTCCTGGAAAACTCGCTGGAGTATCTGCGGCGTACGACGGCGCCCGGGCACTGGATGTGCGATATTCCGACCTATTCGGCCTGGTGGGTCATAGTACTTGCGGACTATTATACGCGGACCGGCCGCCGCGCCTTTACCGGTCGGAATCTGGGCTGCGCCCGCCGCCTGATCCGGGAATTGCTTTCCTGCGTGGATGCCGGGGGAGGGCTGCATTTTCCCATGCTGTTTGTGGATTGGCCGACGCACGGGGAGGCGGATGAGGAGGATGGTGTCCGCGCCATTCTGACCATGGCGGCGGAGAAGGCGAGGACGCTGTTTGATCTGTTTGACCGCAGCTGCCCGGAGGCCGGGGAACTGCACCGGCGGCTTTCCCTCCGGCCGATCACTGCCCGCACATCGATGCAGGTCGCCGCCCTCAAATATTTTGCCTGCGGCAGTCTTACGCCGGAAGAAAAAGCGATGATGCAACGGCAGGGCGCGGCGGGTCTTTCTACCTTTATGAGCTATTATATTCTGACGGCATATGCGCAGTGCTTTGGCGCTGAGGAAGCGCGCGCCATTTGTCGCACCTATTACGGAGCCATGCTTGCGCGGGGTGCCACGACCTTTTTTGAGGATTTTCATATGGCATGGCTGGATGGCTCCGGACGGATCGATGAACCGACGCCGGAAGGTATGCGGGATCTGCATGGGGATTACGGTGCTTTCTGCTATCGCGGCTATCGGCATTCCCTGTGCCATGCCTGGTCAAGCGGTGTGATTGCATTCCTGCATGAAAATCCCGGATAAAAAGTGATCGCTTGTGTAGCCAGGGCAGGGGTCGCAGGATGGATCGAGTGCAGAATACGACACACGACCCGCTGCAAAGGCGGGAAAACATGAAAAATGCGCGTCATTTGCGACGAGCGACCGTAGCGTAGCACATGCCCGGCACCATATACGAAGCACGGGAACGACGGACCGGGATAGGGGAAGCAGGAGCGGACACCAGCCCGAATGTATGACGACTGTCCGGCTACAGGAGCCGTGATGCAGAGGTGCGCAACGCTATGCGGCAGGCAAACCGCGCTGTCTATGGTGGAAAAGAACGGTTTCCCGGGAATCATCCGGTCGGAAATCGTAGGAAGGTACAGGCAAATCCGGAAACGAAAGAAGGAAACAGAAATGCTGGTCAATTATCACACACACACCGAGCGGTGCGGTCATGCAAGAGGAAGTGAACGGGCATATATCGAGACCGCCATTGCCCGCGGTCTGGAGACCATCGGCTTTTCGGATCATGCCCCCATGCCCTTTCCGGATGGACATGTATCGGGATACCGGATGACGCCGGAGGAATTGCCCGGGTATGTGGAGACGCTGCTTGCACTGCGGGAAGAATACCGCGGCCGGATTGAGATTCTGATCGGCCTGGAGGCGGAATATTATCCGCATGTATTTGGGGCATTTCTTGCATTGCTCGCACCCTACCCGATCGATTATCTGATTCTCGGCCAGCATTTTCTCCGGGACGAAACCGGGGCTCCGTATCCGGGGCATCCGACGTCGGACGAGTCGGTCCTGCGGGAGTATACCGACCAGGTGATTGCAGGGATGCGTACGGGAGCGTTCAGTTATGTGGCGCACCCGGATGTCATGAATTTTACCGGTGCCGACGAGACGTATTTGCCGTATGCACGCAGGCTGGTGCGTGCGGCAAAAGAACTCGGCCTGCCGCTCGAATACAACCTGCTGGGACAGGCGGACGGGCGGCAGTATCCTCGGAAGAGCTTTTTTGCCGTGGCCGCAGCGGAGGGAGCAGATGTGATTGTCGCATCAGACGCGCACGATCCGGAGCGGGTGGCAGAGCCGGGGGAACTGCGGAAAGCCACGGCGCTTCTTTCGGAGCTTGGCGTGCACCCGCTTACGCGGATACGGCTGCGTCCGGTGCCAAAACACCTTTGACCGTGTGTTACGAAACCCGATGGGCGATAGATAAAACCGGTATGGCAATGACGGGTGCAAAGCGAAAGAAACATGCAGCGCCGGATGAACCCGGGAAGAGTCAAATGCCTTGTAGCGAACGGATCCGGAGAAGGACTTGCAGGCAGACATTTTGCAGCGAATATGGGCAGCATACGGTAAAAGGCGAAGGTAAGGGCATCGGGGAGAGGAGAAAGACGCAGAATGAAAAAGGTCATTGTCATCGGATGCCCCGGTGCAGGGAAAAGCTGTTTTGCAAGGCGACTGCGGGATTGTACGGGCCTTCCTTTGTATTATTTGGACAGAATCTGGCATCTGCCGGATCGTACAACGGTCCGTACAGAGGAATTTGACCGCCGATTGCGTCGGATCCTTGCGGAGGATTGCTGGATTCTTGACGGCAATTACCAGCGTACGCTGGAAATGCGTCTTTCGGTATGCGATACGGTTTTCCTGCTGGATTTGCCGGTTTCGGTATGTCTTTCGGGCGCCGAGGGGCGGATCGGGAAACAGCGGGAGGATCTTCCGTGGGTTGAACAGGAAATGGATGCGGAATTCCGGCGTTGGATCCTGGACTTTCCGGACCGGCAGCTGCCGAAAATATATACCCTGCTGGAAAAATACCGTGCAGGCAGGGAGATCGTGATTTTCCATACCCACGCAGAAGCGGACGCATATATAGCGCAGCAGATGCGCTGATCGAAAAATCGGACAGGGAAGCGCAACAAAAACACAAACCGGTCGCAGGACCGGTTTGTGTTTTTACTATGCGGATTTTATTTGCGGGAACCGCTACCGTGGGTGTCATGGAGGCGCAGAGGAGATTGCCGGATGGCTCAGCAGGAAAGAAGGGGATGCTTTGGCCGTTCAGGTGTCGGCAGCAGCCCGTTTCCGCCGGAGCTGACCGATCACCTTGCCGCAGCAGCGGAATTCCGAAAAATTGGAGATCAGAATATCCTGATACGCCGGATTGAAGGAATGCAGGTATTGTCCGTTGTAGCGTTTGAAATAGCCCTCTCCGTCGGCAACGAAAATGCCGAGATCCCCGATCTCCACGGTCGGCTGACGCTTGACCAGCACGATATCTCCGTCCTCAAAGCGGGGGGACATGCTGTTGCCGCTGACGCGCAGTGCATAATCTGCGCCGAGCGAAGCCTTGGTTGCGCGGACGTCAATGGTCTCACAGCAGTCGCTGTCATCGAGAAAGGCACCGATACCGGCGGAGACGGGAAAGAGATAGAGCGGGAGCGAAACCGTCCTGGTTTCCTCCGGCGCCTCTACCATGGGGATGGGATCGTCGCTTTCGCCCCGGGAAAGCTCACTGTCCATCAGCAGGTCGACCAGCGTGCGTCCGTGCGTATCCAGGGAACGGTAACGGCGCATGAACTGCCCCTCTTCTTCGGTCAGCGTATTGCGGGTTCCGCGTTTTGCCCTGGTAAGCTCGTCGAGCGTACAGTCCAGCGCTCCGGCAATGGCAAGCGCGGTGGAAAGTTTCGGCTCTCCGATGACACCGGTCAGCAGTTTATTGAGCGTACTGACCGGGATTCCGGAGGTACGGCTGAGTTGTTCTACGGTAATCCCGCGTTCTTCCTTGACGCGTCGGACGCATTCGGCAAAGTGCATGGCAGGTCTCCTTCTCTACGGTTGTGCTGCCATTGTACCATACTTTCCGCGCCTTGTAAAGAGGTTTTACGAAAAAACTTTCCAGAAAAGGAAAGAATCTTGAGAAACAAGAGAAAAAAACCGCAAAAAACATCCTGAAAAGGAAAGCCCCGATGCACAGATTCCCTGCATCGGGGCAGACCGGTCGCATGCTGAGACGGAGAAATCAGAGGGAGGCAACCCACATTACAAAAAGGATGAACAGGGTGGACGCGAGGATTCCCAGTGCAGCCAGCAGGGCGATTTTGAGGGGAGAGAGCGGTGCCTTGCCGGCGACCTGACCGGTTTCGCCGTTGATCATGAGCTGATAGACTTTCTTCCGGTAGGAATAGGAAGAGAGCCAGAGCGGCAGAAGAATGTGCTTGAAGCGGACCTGGTCATAGTGATGGCGGTAGGACATACCGCGGTAGGTATCATAGCCGCAGGAATGGAGGATATGGTTTTCCATCCTGGCTTCCATCTGGATGCGTACCTGCTGGAACCCGTCGCGGAGTCCGATGCTGTAACGCTCGGAAAAGAAGCCGGCAAGATAAGCGGGATTGTAGACGTTAAGAACCTTGAGGCTGTACGGTCCGGTTTTTTGCAGGAGTTTGCGGTCGATGCGGGAGGAGGCGGCGCAGGGAATATTATCGAAGTCAAGATGCCGGTTGCCGTGAATGGGATACCAGTCGGTGACGGTGCGGGTACGCACCTGGGTTTTTCCGTTGACCCGTACGGTATAGCGCTCGACCCGGCGTCTTCCGCCGTAGCCGGTATAGGAAGTGGTGAGAGAGGCATCAAAGGTCCAGAACGGGATATAGATGCCGCTTGGTGTGATGGTATGGCGGGTCTTGCGGAACTTGGCGGGTGCGAGCCAGCGTTTTTTGACCCAATTGCGGAAGCGGAGAACCGCGTCCTCCTGTGTGATGCGGAAGGGCATGAGGGTCTCGGGCTGAATGATTTTTTGGGAGGGAGCCAGCTCAGCGACGTAATGGGAGCCGCAGAACGGGCAGGTAGAGGTCATGTCTTCTGCATCGGTCATGATATCGGCGCCGCAGGCGGGGCAGGAAAAGGTGCGCGATCCCATATCCTCCCAGTCGGGAGCATCGTAGCGATCATCGTCGGGATAGTAGAGATATTCCGGAGCTTCCACCTGCTGGCTGTCGATATCGCTTTCACTTTCACAGTAATCGCAGCGGAGCTTGCCGCAGGCAGGGGAAAACCGCATAAGATGGCCGCAGTTGCGGCAGGGGAATCCGACCGATTTTCCGGAGGGAGCGGAATTTTGCTGTTGAGAGGCGGCGGAATTCGGGTTGTTTTCCTGCATGGGATCATAACCTCACAATCGGTTCATGTCATAATCTATTCGACATGAGAATAGAATGAAGCAGTCTTAAAACTGCTGCTTGAGCTGTTCCAGACACTCGTGACAGATGAGTTTTCCGTGGAAGAAGAGCATATTTTCGGAGTTGCCGCAGAAAAGGCAGGCGGGCTGATATTTACTGAGAATGATTTTGTCGCCTTCCGTGAAGATTTCGAGGGCATCGCGGCTTTCAATATTGAGCGTATTGCGGATTTCTATAGGAATGACGATACGGCCGAGTTCATCAATTTTTCTGACCATGCCGGTAGATTTCATACTAGTACCCCCTTGGAGCAGGTGCATAATGCATAACACGACATCATGATACCATATGTTACCATTTTTGTCAATGATTTTTGAAATCTTTTCAAATTCGACACAGATTACGGGAAGGAGGACGCAGAGGTGCTGGGGATGGTATTTGCGAGTCTGGTAGTGGCATCGATTGCGGCAGCGGCAGCGGGGGGAAATCTGGCGGCGCTGTCGGATGCGGTGCTGGACGGTGCGGCGCGGGCGGTGACGTTGACGCTGTCGCTTGCGGGGATGATGTGCCTTTGGTGCGGCGTGATGCAGGTATTTTCTGCCGCGGGAGTTCTGCGTGGACTTTCGCGTCTGTTACGACCGCTGTTGGTACGTGTATTTCCGGAAACCTACCGGAGCGGGGAAGGCGTGGAAGAGCTTTGTGCGAATCTGGCGGCGAATTTACTGGGAGTGGGGAATGCTGCAACGCCGTTTGCGCTGGCGGCGCTCGGGAAGATGCAGGCACGGAACCCGACCCCGGCGGTTGCCAGCGACGATATGGTGACGCTTTCGGTACTGAACACCTCCTCGCTCAGTCTGATTCCCTCGACGCTGATTGCGTTGCGGAGGTATGCAGGATCGGCGCACGCAACGGCGATTCTGCTACCCGTGTGGCTTGTAAGTGCGGCGGGCGCGGTGTGTGCAGTAGTGTCCGCGCGTATGCTGCGGCATTTGTTCCCCGTGCAGCGGCGGGATGCAGAGGCAAGAAGCGGCCCAGGGGCGGTATCTATGCCACCCCCGCCGGACGCGCCCCTGCCGGGATAAGAAGAGCAGGGCATTGCATGGCCCGTCTTTTTGTGGCCTTGCCCATACAAGCGAAACATGCGCATAAAATCCATGTGCATAAAAACAAAGAAGAGGAATGTTATGTCGGAATATCTGGCGTCGCTTGCCATACCGTTGCTGCTGCTGGTACTGTCCCTGCTGCTTCTCTTCCGCCGGCGGCGGCAGCCGGACCTGTTTGACTGCTTTCTCGAAGGCGCAAAGGAGGGATTACACACTTCCATACGTCTGCTTCCGACGCTGGTGGCGCTGATGGTGGCGGTCGCCATGGTGCGTGCCAGCGGACTGGGGGAGGCGCTTTCCGGCTGGCTGACGCCGGCCTGCAATGCGGTGGGGATTCCTCCGGAGATGGTGTCGCTGGTCCTGATCCGGCCGGTGTCGGGCAGCGGTTCGAACGCCATGCTGGCCGATCTTTTTGATCGGTATGGTCCGGACAGCTTTGTCGGACTGTGTGCATCGGTGCTGGTGGGGTCGTCGGATACCCTGATCTATATTCTGGCGATATATTTTTCGGGAGTGGGGGTACGCCGTACCCGCCATGCATTTCTGGCAGCATGTATCACATCGGTGGTGGGTTTGTTGCTCTCCTGCTGGGTCTGTCGTTTTTTATACGGGGAGGGAGGACTGTGATCAGTCAGCGCCTTGCGCGTCTTCTTGCCTGCCTGCCGGATTCGGTACAGACCGAGATTGTACGGACCGAATCCGGGCAGGAGAATTTTGAAGGACGTCTTTCGGAGATTCGGATCCGCGCACGCCATAACGCGGCGCTGACCCTGGACGGACGGAATCTTCTTTTGCCGGTTGTGAGCGCCGAAGAAGAGATCCGTGCGACGCTGGAACGCCTGTGTGCCGGGTCGGTATATGCGTATGGAGAAAGTCTGTGTCAGGGGTATCTGACGGCACTGGGATTCCGGATCGGCGTAGGCGGGCGCGCGGTTACCAGTGGGGGGATCATTACCGGCCTGAGCGACCCGACATCCCTGTGCATCCGTGTTCCGCATCGCGTAGCTGGTGCCGGGGATGAAGCGGTCCGTTTGTTCCGGGCGCTGGGTGGACGGAGTGGGATACTGGTGTATTCTCCGCCGGGCGTGGGGAAAACCACGTTGCTGCGGGATCTGTCCTGCCAGCTCTCGTCGGGGCCATCGGCCATGCGGGTAGCCCTGATCGATGTCCGTGGCGAACTGTATGATGAGGAGGCGCCTGTCTGCTGTCAGCTGGACATTTTACGGGGATATCCGCTGGCAGCCGGCATTGAGATTGCGACCCGTACACTGTCACCGGAGGTGATTTTGTGCGATGAGATCGGGAGTTATGCAGATGCGGAATCCATTTTGTCGGTGGAAGGTGCGGGAGTACCGATTGTGGCGACGGCACATGGTGGGACGGTCGGAGAGCTTCTGACGCGCGCGCCGATCCGGCTTCTGTCGGAGGCGGGTGTATTTGCGGCCTATCTCGGCATTGCGCGGCACCGCGGGGGATATGCCTATACGGTAGATTACGAAATGCGTGCCGATGCCCGTCGGGCAGGAAAGGAGAATGCGTTATGTACGTTCGTATAGCAGGAGTGGTCTTGTTGTTTGGTCTTTCCCTGTTTTTCTGTCTGTGCGTATCGCGTATGGAACGGGGGCGCGTACGGCAGACCGAGGGATTTCTGTTGCTGCTGCGGTATGTGCGCACGCAGATTTCCTGTTTCCGTACACCGGTACAGGAAATTTACGGAAGCTTCCGGAATCCGGCGCTGTCCGAGTGCGGATTTTTGGATGCATTGCGTCAGTACGGGTTTCCGGAAGCGTTGGATCGTTGTACGGGCCGGTTGTACCTGGATGAGGAGGAGCTGAAAACCCTCAGTGCGTTCGGTCGGGAATTGGGCAGGAGCTACTGCGAGGATCAGATCGCGCTGTGTGACTATACTCTGGAGCAGATGGAACGTGCGTTTGACCGGCGCCGGGAGGAAGCGCCGAAGCGGACACGGGTGGCGCATTCCCTGGTTCTGACGGGCGGTCTGATGCTGATCCTGGTTCTGCTCTGACCGGAGCGTGTGTCGGAGGAAAAAGGAAAGAGAAAAGAGGGAAGAGAAATGGATGTAAGTCTGGTGCTGAAAGTGGCGGGGGTAGGCATCCTGGTATCGGTGGCACAGCAGATTCTGAGCAAAGCGGGTCGCGACGAGCAGGCGATGCTGGTATCGCTGGCAGGGATTGTATTGGTGCTCCTTCTGCTGGTGGAAGAGATCGGGCGGTTGTTCAGTCTTGTGGAAAGTGTGTTCGGATTTTGAGCCTTACGCAGATTTGTGCGCTGGGGATACTGGCGGCGGCGCTGACCTATGTACTGCGGTCCTGCGGTGCAAAGGGCGCCGCCATGGTTCCGCTGACGGGGGGACTGGCCTTGCTGTTTTACGCCCTGTCCCGGTATGCAGCCCCGATTGCAGCGCTACGCGAATTGGCAGAAGGAGCAGGACTCGGAGAACCGTTTTCGGCGGTTCTCCGGATGCTGGCGGTGGGATGTCTTTGCCGGCTGAGCGGCGACCTGTGCCGGGATATGGGGGAGGCGACGCTCGGGGCGCGGATCGAGCTGTGCGGGAGAATCGAGATACTTCTGCTGTGTCTGCCGCTGGCGGAGGAGCTCATCCGTCTGGCGACGGAGGTGCTTTCATGAACCTGCGAGGAGAAAGAAGAAAGCATTCCGGAAGCAGGAACAGACTGCCGCACCGTCGGCAACGAAGATCCGGACGATGGTTTTGTCTGCTTTTTGTGTTTCTGTTTCTGCTTCTGCTTTTTCCGACAATGCCGGCAGGAGCGGCGGAGCCGGAGGAAATCTTCCGGGATTTTCTGTCGGGGCTGCCGGGGTCGGTGCAGGAGGAGATCGCGGGGGCGGCGGGCGATGCGGAAGCTACGGGGGAACTGATTGGTGCCGAGTATCTGTTTTCGCTTTTTACGGAAGCGTGTGGAGATGCCTTTGCTGCGTCGCGGACCTATTTCCTGCGTCTGCTGGGGATGGTATTGCTGTTTGCGGTACTGACGCTGTTTTTCTCGGAAGCGGAGGAAAAAGGACTGGTACGTGTACTGGAAATGGCGATGTCGGTGGCGCTGTGCACGCTGCTGTACGATACGGTGGCAGCGGATATGACGCGGGTGGGCAGCTCGCTGGAGGACATGCGGGATCTGTCCAATCTGCTGATCCCCGCTTTTGCGTCTTTGTTTGCGGCCGGGGGGAGTACGGGAACGGCCGTGGCGGCCGCTTCGGGATTTACTGCTTTTTCGTTGCTGCTCGAAAACCTGTGCGTGGGCGTACTGCTGCCGCTTTTGCGGGTTCTGTTCGGATTTACGCTGATCGGTGTGGCAGGAGGCAGTCAGCGGACCGACGGAATCTTCCGCACAGTACGGCAGACCTATATCACCCTGCTGGTTTTCCTTTCTCTGCTTCTGACGGCATCGCTGTCCTTTCAGACCGTCCTTTCGGCATCGGCGGATTCGCTTTCGGCGCGTTCGGTGAAGTTTGCGGTAGGGAATCTGATTCCGGTCATCGGCGGAAGCCTTTCGGACACGCTCCGGACGCTGACCGCCTCTCTGACCTTTCTGCGCAGCAGCATCGGAACCTTCTCGGTCCTGACGGTGCTGATGATGCTTTTGCCAACCCTGATCGGAATGCTGATCCACCGGTTCGGACTGTCGCTGGCGGCATCGCTTTCCGGCATGCTGGGGTGTGGTCGCGCCGAGAAGGTGTTCACGGATTTCCGTGGGATATACGATCTTTCGATTGCGACGCTCTCTATCGTTACGGTCCTGTTTTTGCTTCTGCTTTCGATTCTGTCGAAGTGCGGGCTGGCACTGAGCGGAGTCTGAGGGGGAAACCATGAACGAATATCTGATGTCGGTGGTGTTGGTGGGAGCGGTGGCGACGCTGGCATCGTTGTTTTTGCCGGAGGGCGATGACAGGATGCGCCGTCTGCTGGAATTCGGATTTGCGTTGCTGATTCTGCTGGTGATTCTGCGTCCGCTTCCCGGTCTGCTGGGGCAGGATTTGGGATTTCCGGATCTGTTTCCTCCGGCGGAGGGAAGCGCGGAGGAAGATCTGCCGGAGGAAACCTGGTCGCAGATGGAAGCGGCGGTGGCGGAGGGAATCGAACAGGATATTGCGTCCCGGTACCATCTGCCGCCGTCCTGCATCCGGGCGGATGTGGAGCTGCGGCGGGAGGGAGATGGCCTTTTGATTTCGTCGCTGCTGCTGACTTTTACAGGAGAGGGACGACTGGCGGATCTGTATGCCATACGGGCCTATGCCGAGAAAAATTACCAGACGGTATGTGAGGTAAAGAGCGATGGGGGATGAAAAGCTGCTGGGGAAATACTGGAAGAATCTGAAAGGAAAAGGTCTTCTGCTGCTTCTGGCAGCGTTGGGGATTCTGTTGCTGCTGTTCGGGGGAGGGAGCGGGAACGGGGTGGCGGAGGGAGCAGAAGACGGCGGGGTGCTGCGGGAACAGACCGAGGCCTACCGACAGGCATTGGAAGAAGAACTCACCGAACTGTGCAGCAAGGTGCGGGGGGCGGGGCAGGTATCGCTGCTGATTACGCTGGAAGGGAGTGAGGAGAAAATCTATGCGGCGGATACGACGCAGAGCGGTGCGCAGGACTATGTCATACAGGGAGGAGAAGGTCTGTTGCTTGGCAGGCAGAATCCGAAGGTAACGGGCGTGGCGGTGGTATGCACGGGCGGTGCTGATCCGGCTGTGTGCCGGGAGCTGACATCCCTGATCTGTGCGGCACTGAATATCGGGAGCAATCGTGTATATATTTGTGCGGGTGGATGAAAAAAACGGAATAACCGGCATGGCGGTCGCATATATATGGAACACAAGTAAAAAACCGGGAGGGAAACCAAAATGACCAACGGAAAGATTTTCGGGCGACAGGGGCTGTTTGCCAGAATCGGGAAACGGAACCTGCTCATTATCGGCGCGGTGCTGTTGATCGGAGTAGCGGTATATCTGAATTATGTATGGAGGTATCAGCCGCTGAACGATCCCGGATACGGGGACAACAACATGAAAGACCAGTATGGGGATCAGAACAACAGCTCTGTGAACACGACGGAGTCCTATTTCACAGCGACGCAGCTGAGCCGCGACAAGGCGCGGGATGAAGCGCTGGAAGTGTTGCAGACGGTAGTGGACAGCGAGGATGCGCTTCAGGAGACAAAAGACGCGGCGCTTTCGGACATAGCCCGGATCGCGCTGGATATTGAGCAGGAGTCGAACATAGAGACGCTGGTGATGGCAAAAGGCTTTGCCAACTGTGTCGCAGTCATCAACGGGGATGCAGTGAGCGTGATCGTGGAGAGTGACGGTTTGCTGGCCAATCAGGTGGCGCAGATCAAGGAAATCGTATATGAACAGACGGGAATCAAGCCGACAGGAATTACCATTATAGAGAAGAGCAGCGAAGCGTAAATTCCGGGAGTGCATATAAAGGAACAAGGCGACCGCAGGTATGCGGCGCCTTGTTTTTTTATAGGAGACCCGGCGGTGAAGCGAAGCGTGCGGGTGAAACATCAGCCGGGCAGGGAGAGTCCTGCGCGATCGGCTGCAATTTCCTGTTCGGAGGGGGCGGGAGTAGTATGATCGGGGGGACGGCAGGTTTTCTGCAGATGATGAATGGCGACATAGCAGGCGATCACGAGGAAGAAATCGGCTGCGATCCACGCAAGCGGGCTGGCCAGATACAGTACGGTGAGGTTATCGGCAAAGAAGAAGGCAGAGATGCCGCGTGCAAGCAGTTCCATAAGGCCGGCGGTCATGGCGGGCGCGCTGTATCCGAGTCCCTGTACGCTGTTGCGCCAGACGGTAAGAGGGCCAAGGGTGAAAATGAAGATTCCCTTGATGAATAGGTAATCATCGCAGAGTGCGAGGATTTCGGGAATGTTTCCGAGGAAGAGCATGGCCATTTCGCGGCCGAGAAGGAGAATGATGCTGCCGCTGAGCAAGCCGACCGCCATATTGATGAGGAAGGCGTCGCGGATTCCCTGCCGTACGCGGTCAATGCGTCCGGCGCCGAGGTTCTGGGCGCAGAAGAAGGCCATGGTTGCGCCGACCGAATCCATAATAAGCCAGAAGATATTGGCAACCTTGTCGCCGGTGGTGATGGCGGCGACGAGGTTGGTCCCGTGGCCGTTGACGGCGGCCTGGAGCATCACGCTTCCGATGGCGGTGATGGAGAACTGGAGACCCATAGGAGCGCCGACGGCCAGAAGCCGGCCGATCATGCCGGCGTTGGGCGAGGCATCCTGTGCTCCGAAACGGAGAAGAGGAAGGCGGCGGATCATATAGATAAGACAGAGGAAGGCGGAGATAAACTGTGCCAGAATGGTGGCATAGGCGGCGCCGCTGACACCCATACCGAAGACGACGACGAAAAGAAGATCAAAGGCGACATTGAGGGCGGCGGCGATGGCAAGAACGACAAGGGGCGTCTTGGTATCGCCGAGGGCGCGGAGGATGGCGGAGAGCACATTGTAGAACATGGTGAAGATCATACCGCCGAACATCACGATGAGGTAGTCGTAGGACATGGAGAAGATATCGGAGGGCGTATCCATCAGCCGGAGAATATCCGATGTGAAGATGCAGGAGAAGAGTGTGATCACGGCGATGAGTCCGGCGGCGGTCCAGATAATATTGGCCATGCAGTTTTTGAGCTTGCGCTCATCGCCGGCACCGAAGATCTGCCCGACGACGACGCCGAAGCCGGAGGCGGCACCGTTGGCGAAGCCGATGATGAGAAAGGTAATGGACCCGGTGGCGCCGACGGCGGCAAGAGCATCGGGACCTATGTAACGTCCGACGATGAGCATATCGACGATATTGTATAGATACTGGCAGATATTTCCGACCAGAAAAGAAAGTGAGAACTGGAGAATGAGGGTAAAAGGCCGGCCCTTTGACAGATCCTTGACCATAAAAACCTCCCGCGCGTCCGATACGGAGAATGATAGGTATAGGTATTCTATCACGAAACCGGAAAAATGCAAGTATCCGGAGAAAAAAAGAAAGGGAAAAATGCAGAGGAAAAACTTGTAAAAGCGGGAACGGGTTGTTATAATGAAAGCACCGGCAGAAAGGTCCGGAAAGAGAGGAGAACGGCATGCTGTATAAGAAGAAGGAAGACGCAGAACTTTCCCCTGCACTGTTTGCGAATCCGACCTGTGAATACCGTGCAACCCCGTTCTGGGCATGGAACGACCGATTGGAAAAGGAGGAGCTTCTGCGTCAGATCGGGGAGATGCGGGAAATGGGGTACGGCGGATTCCATATGCATTCGCGGAGCGGCATGGCGACGCCGTATCTGAGCGAGGAATTCGGAGAGCTGATCCGTGCCTGCACGGAGGAGGCGGAGCGCCGCGGCATGCTGGCATGGCTGTACGATGAGGACCGCTGGCCGTCGGGGGCGGCCGGCGGCATTGTCACGAAGAATCCCCGGTACCGGCAGAAGTACCTGCGGTTCAGTGTAAAGCGGATGGAGGATGCGGAGCCTTCGCTGTATACACAGGGCAAGGGAGACCCGACGCATGTGCTGGCAGAAGGAAGCCAGGCCCCTGACACCGGTGCGCCGTATCTTCTGGCCGTATTTTCGGTGGAGCTGAACCCGGACGGGACCCTGGCGCACTACCGCATGATCCAACCGGAGGAGGACTGCATCGGAACGCGGTGGTATGTGTATGCAATCACATCCGAGACCAGCGGATGGTACAACAACCAGGCCTATCTGGATACCCTGTCAGAGGAGGCGGTTGCGGAGTTTGCGCGCGTGACGTACGGATTCTATGAAAAAACGGTGGGCGATGCATTCGGAAAGACGGTTCCTGCGATCTTCACGGACGAACCGCAATTCCGTCGGATGGGCACACTGCCGTTTGCGGAGAGCCGGGATGACATCGAATTGCCCTGGACGACCGACCTTCCCGCCAGTTTTGCGTCGGCATACGGGTTTGATCTGATCCCCCACCTGCCCGAACTGCTGTGGGATCTTGCGGAGGGAAAGCCCTCTCGCGTGCGGTATCTGTACCACGATCATGTCTGTGAGCGGTTTACCCGCGCGTTTTCGGATCAGTGCGGGGCATGGTGCCGCGCGCACGGGATTGCGCTGACCGGCCACATGATGGAGGAGCATTCGCTGTATGCCCAGTCGAGCATGCTGGGAGAGGCAATGCGCGCGTACCGATCCTTTGGCCTGCCCGGCATCGACATGCTCTGCAATCGCGTGGAGCTTTGTACGGCCAAGCAGGCGCAATCGGCGGTGCATCAGTACGGACGCGAAGGAATGCTTTCGGAACTGTACGGTGTGAGCGGCTGGGACTTTGATTTCCGCGGCCACAAATTCCAGGGTGACTGGCAGGCGGCGCTGGGCGTGACGGTGCGGGTGCCGCATCTGGCCTGGTACAGCATGAAGGGTTCGGCAAAGCGGGACTATCCGGCAAGTTTGCATTATCAGTCGGCGTGGTACCGGGATTATCCGCTGGTGGAGGATCACTTTGCCCGCCTGAATACGGTGCTGACGCGCGGCAAGCCCTGCGTACGTGTCGCGGTGGTTCATCCGGTGGAAAGCTACTGGCTGCATTACGGTCCTGGCAGCAATACGGCGGACCGACGCACCGAACTGGAGCGGCGGTTTGACAATGTGATGCAGTGGCTGTTGCGCGGCACCGTGGATTTTGACTTTATCAGTGAATCCCTGCTTCCGTCTCAGCATCGGAAAGCGGCGGATGGCCGCCTGCATGTCGGAGAGATGGCCTATGATGCGGTGATCCTGCCTGGCATGGAAACCGTGCGCTCGACCACATTGCAGATTCTTGCCGATTTTGCGGACCGCGGGGGAAAACTGATTTTCATGGGGGACTGCCCTCCGTGTGTGGATGCGGAATATTCGGAAGCGGCAAAGCCGCTGTATGCACGTTCCCGGAAGGTTCAGTTTTCCGCTCCGTCGCTTCTTTCGGCGGTAGAGGAGGAGCGGGAGGTGGAGATCCGGGATCAGAGCGGCGAGAGTGCCAACCGGTATGTCTACAACAAGCGCCTGGACGGGGAGAGCGAGTGGCTGTTCCTTGCCAGAATCGATCCGCCCGCCACGCAGGGCGACTGCACCCAGGCGGATCGGTTGCAGATCCGGCTGCGTGGCCGCAAGGCTCCTGAAATCTACGATACCCTGACGGGGAGCGTGCGACCGGTAGCCTATGAGATCCGGGAAGGGGATACGTATATCCGCGTTTCGCTGTATGCGCATGACAGCCTGCTGCTTCGCCTGCGTGCGGCCGGGGAAGAGGACCGGGGGAGCGCGGCGGTGCCGGAGAAGGCAGAGCGTCCTGCGCGGGTGCTGGACTGCAAGGAAAAGGTAGTCTGTCGGCGGAGCGAGCCGAATGTGCTGGTGCTGGATATGCCGGAATGGTCGGAGGATGGCGTCCGGTATGAGGGGCGCGAGGAGATGCTGCGGATCGACCGTCTGCTGCGCGGGCGCTACGGATTCCCGCCGGCAAGCGGCCGCGGAGCACAGCCGTGGGTGATTCATGAGGAGAAAATCGAGCATTATCCGTTTCTGCGCTTCCGCTTTGCAAGTGAAATCGATACAGATGGGGCGATGCTCGGATATGAGGCGTTGGAGGAGCTGTACCTGAACGGGAAGCGGCTTCCGATTGAGCGCGTGGGATATTTCACCGACCGCCATATCTATACGACCCCACTTCCCGGCATTCGCCGCGGCCCGAACGAATTGCTGGTGCGCATGCCGTTCGGCCGGCGTCAAAGCCTGGAGAATCTGTTTGTATTGGGAGACTTCGATGTGCGTGTAGCCGGGTGCGAGGCGTGGATCGAAAAGAAGAGCGACCGGATCGCCTTTGGTTCGGTATGCGATCAGGGATTGCCGTTCTACGGTGCGTCCCTCTCCTATGATATCCCCTTTCCCTGCCCGGATTGTGATCTTGTGGTGACCGCGAGCCGATACAAAGGAGCGCTGATCCGTGTGCAGCTGGACGGCAGGGATGTCGGACAGATTGTTTTCTCCCCCTATCGTCTGCGGATTCCGGATGTTGCGGCGGGTACACACACACTGACTCTGACGGTACCGTTCAGCCGGATCAACTGCTTCGGCGGCCTGCACAACTGTGCCGATATCCGCTGGATCGGTCCGGATTACTGGTATACATCCGGGGATTGCTGGGCATATGAGTATCAGCTGCGTGGCAACGGCATCCTGAAATCCCCGTGGATCGAGATCTACGAAAAAGGGAAATAAAGCGACGCGTATGCCGTAAACCGATGACTGTCGCACAGGCAGACAGGGCGGCGACGTGTCGGTGTAAGCAAAAAAGAAGCTGTACGCGGAAAGAAAAAAGGCCGGCACCGCAGGGCGCCGGCCTTTTTCTGCACCGCAGGAAACGCGGTGGGCGAAAAGCCGTTGAAAAACTACCCGTATGCTTTGGGAAGACGGGAACGCATTGGAACGCGGAGGATTCAGGCCCAGCTCATGGAGGTGGGCTTGGGGTCCCGGATCATGGATTCTTTCAGGAAGGCGACGGCGTGGGAAAGCCCCTCATCGGTGGTCATCAGGCTGTCCTCGTGCTCAATGCTGAGAACGCGGTCGTACCCGCACAGGCGGAGATTGCTGATCATGTCCCGCCAGTAGTCCATGCCGTTTCCGTATCCGACGGTGCGGAAAATCCAGGAGCGGTGGATTTCGTCGCTGTAATGCTTGGTATCCAGCACGCCGAATTTGGCGGTATTGTAGCGGTCCACTTTGGTGTCCTTGGCATGGACGTGGTAAATGGCGTCACCGAGCACGCGGATGGCGGCGACGGGATCGATGCCCTGCCAGATGAGGTGGGAAGGATCGAAGTTGGCTCCGATGACCGGTCCGACAGCGTCGCGCAGGCGCAGGAGGGTTTCGGGATTATAGACGCAGAAGCCCGGGTGCATCTCAAAGGCAATGCGGCTGACCCCGTGGTCCTTGGCGAAAGCAGCGGCCTCTTTCCAGTAGGGGATGAGGACGCGGTTCCACTGATAATCGAGAATGCTGAGGAAATCGTCGGGCCAGGCACAGGTAGCCCAGTTGGGCGTGCGGTCCTCCGGAGAGCCGCCGGGGCAGCCGGAGAAGGTCACCACGGTATCGATGCCGAGACGTTCGGCCAGCAGGACGGCGTTGCGGAAGTCCTTGTCAAAGCGTGCGGCAATGGACTTGTCCGGATGGACGGCATTTCCGTGCGCGGAGAGCACGCAGATGTCCATATCATATTTTGCAAGCGTTTTGACAAAGGCATCGAGCGCGGCGGGATCGGCCAGCAGTTTTTCGGGGTCGCAATGCGCCTTTCCCGGATAGCCGCCGCATCCGATTTCCACGCTCTCCACCCCGAGCGCCTTGCATTTGGCAAGCGTTGCGTCGAGGGAAAGATCGGCGAAAAGGTTGGTCAGTACACTGAGCTTCATGACAGATACCTCACATTCAGATAAATTTTTTGCATTGTATGACAGAACCGATATCTATATTATAACGGTCAGCGCGGCAGATTGCAAGAGATTTTCCCGAAAAAAGGCTGTCGGGCGCGGAAAAGCGGAGCGGTACGGCCTGTGAGGAACAATATGGAGTGGCAGAAATTTCCGTGGAGAAAAAATATCTCGTGCCGCATAAAAGAGCGATGTAGACCGGATAATAAGAGCAGATACGAAACGCACCCCGGAAGAGGCGTGTTCCGTATCGAATACACACAGATAGGGAAAACGCCACGCCATGATGAAAAAAGGTTTACCGCTCGGGTTTATGGCTGCGTTAGCGCAGGACAAGCGGGCGATGCAGAACTTTGCGCGGATGAGCGAGAAGGAACAGGATGCAGTCATCCGAAGAGCGCGGTCCGCGGAATCGAAGGCGGATATGCAGTTGATTGTGATGTCGATTGCGGATGATGTAAGCGCGGCAGAATATCACTGAGTATTTTCCCGGGGTGTGGGGGCGTCGCAAATGCGGATTTGCGACGCCTTTTTCCTTTGGGAGGCAGGCCGGGTTTGAAATTTCGGAAAAAGCCTTGACAAAAACGGAACAGCGTGGTATGATGAACGAAAAGGCGAAGATCGGAAAGAAGTAGACCGGAATGCGCGAGCAGAGAACTGCCGGACGGTGCGAGGCAGAGGCGGCGCCGGTTGAAATACCTTCCGGGAGTCGTGCTCCGAAAGGGATCCCGAGTAGGCGGCACCGGGTGCGACCGTCATATCGCGGGGCGATGTGCCCGATGAGGCCGCATACCGAGAGGTGGCGGTGAAGCAGAGTGGTAACACGACTGAGTCGTCTCTGTATCGTACGGATACAGGGATTTTTTGTTTTTCGGTATACACGGCGGGGCCGTACGAAATAAAGAAAATAAAATAATGATGAAAGGAAACAAGGAGAAGTCATGAAAAAGGTTGTATCCATGCTGATGGTGGCACTGCTGATCTGCGGGGTGAGTCTCTCATTCACATCCTGCGCGCAGGGGATCAAGGTGAATCCGGACAAGGAAAAGTATGTGGTAGGCATATGCCAGCTGGCGCCGCATCCGGCGCTGGATGAAGCGACGCAGGGCTTCAAGGATGCGCTGACGGAGGCGCTTGCCGCGGAAGGGCGCGAGGTGGAATTCAAGGAGGGCAATGCCAACAATGAGACAACGGCATGCTCGACGATTATCAACAACTATGTATCGGCGGATGTGGATCTGATCCTGGCCAACGCGACGGCGGCCTTGCAGACCGCCTACAACGCGACGCAGCGGATCCCGGTGCTGGGCACCTCGATCACCGACTA
>CALWTT010000076.1 GCA_944384545.1 uncultured Clostridia bacterium
ATTTTTCATATCCGTCTCCTGAATACCAGATTTACTTTATACTATCAGATTATTCTGAAAAGAGCAAGAAAAAGCACCGCAACCCTGATACACATTGTATCAAAATTGCAGTGCTTCTTTGGTGGACGATAAGGGATTCGAACCCTCGACCTCTGCGTTGCGAACGCAGCGCTCTCCCAACTGAGCTAATCGCCCGTTTCACGGCCCTGCCGTTTTCACATGCCGGCCGTGCTGGCGGAGAAGGAGAGATTTGAACTCTCGCGCCGGGAAAACCGGCCTACACCCTTAGCAGGGGCGCCTCTTCGGCCACTTGAGTACTTCTCCGTACACGCAGACTCCCGTTTCCGAGTCTACCGCTTTATTATAACGGAATTCCGCACCTTTGTCAAGTCATTTTTCCGAAAAATCTCTCACCCTCTCCATGTCCTGCCACTTCTCTGAACCGAAAATCAAAAAAAGAAGCGCCCCGGGAGGCGCTTCTTTCGCTTTGCATAGGTTCCGGTTTTCGGCCTATTCCTCGCAATCTGCACGATACGCCGGATTGAATGCATAAAAATTCCGGCTGTTCAGACGGTCCCGGATCTTGCCCAAGGCTTCCCCGAACCGCTGAAAATGTACAATTTCACGCTCGCGAAGAAAACGGATCGGATCGCATACATCCGGATCATCCACCAAAGTCAATATGTTATCGTACGTTACCCGCGCTTTTTGCTCGGCGCTCATATCCTCCGTCAGATCCGCAATCGGATCTCCGACCGACTGGATCCCTGCTGCATCAAACGGGACGCCCGATGCCGAGGCCGGATATACTCCGATGGTATGATCCGTAAAATACGCCTCAAATCCACCCTCTTTTATCTGCTCCGGTGTCAGATTCCGCGTCAGCTGCCGCACAATTGTTCCGATCATTTCCAGATGTGCCAGTTCCTCGGTTCCGATATCGTTCAGAAGTCCCGCCACCTGCCGGTCCGGCATGGCAAACTTCTGCGACAGATACCGCAGGGAGGCGCCCAATTCTCCGTTCGGTCCTCCGTACTGCGACAGAATGATCCGCGCTGCACGCGCATCCGGGCGCCGTATCCGTATCGGATATTCCAGTTGCTTCTGATACTCCCACATGTCAGTTCCCTCCTTCCCATGGCATGGGCGTTATCCCCCACGTCCACCCGTTGTTCCCGGATACATCCCCGGACGTCAACGGTCCGAAACGGCTCACATACTGCGCTTCCAATTCTTCCAGCTTCCTTTGATACTCCACAAATTTCCGCAACGCTTCGCTCTCGCCCGGATGCATATCCAGATACAATTGCAGATCAATCGTCGCAAAGCGCATCGCCCCGATCGCATCCGACAGGACCGATTCCGTATAATCACGATTCATCGGCAGCATCCTCCTTCAAAGGGTTTATCCAGGTCCGCAAAGATGGTTCCGCGTTTCCAGCCCTCCTCCGGACTGTACAGGTTTACAAATGCTTGCGGTTCTACATAGATCATGGCCAGCGCCATTTGCCGCTCCGGCATCGCCTCTTCCTTCATCGGAGCTTCCGCCATCGTCGGGCGGCTTCGCCGCTCCGCACGTTGCCGTTGATCTTCATTACCGGCCATATAGGCTCGGTGAAATCGATTCATGCTGTTTCTCCTTTCCATGCTTTCGCATTCACTGGCAGTCTATGCCTGCATAAAAAAATCTGACACACCCCACACGGGGTGCGTCAGATCCGGTTTTCGGTTTTCCGCGCCTGCCTCTTCGCACAGACATCTCAGCCGTACAGGCGGTACAGAATTGCATTCACGACCCTCGCCGGCAATAGGCGCCACAACAGTAAAATCAGACGGTTTCCGATGCCGAAGGTCTTATAGGGACGGCGGGAACGCGACAGCGCCGCACGGGCAATCGCGCGTCCTGCACACGCAGAAGAGAGCCCGTGTGTTTCATCCCGCTCCATGCGGCTTACCGCACGGGTGATCCGCCCTCCGTATACCGCGTCCCCTTCGCTTTCCTTACGACGCGCTGCCGTAAAGCCGCTCGCTATATCGCCGGGCAACAGGGTCTGTACTGTGATCCCGAACGGACGCAGCTCGTTCGCCAGCGCCATACCGTACGAAAGAAGCGCCGCCTTGGACGCGCTGTAAAACGACTGATAGGGGATCGGAAGCAGCGCTGCAAGTGACCCTACCTGCACAATGCGACCGCCTCCCGCTGTACGCATATGTGCAATCACGGCGGCATTCATTTCTGCTGCCGCATCAAAATTGATCGAAAACAGGCGGCGGATCTCCTCCGCCTCTGTATATTCTGCCGCGCCCGATATTCCCATCCCTGCATTGTTGACAAGAATGTCCACCCGTCCTTCGGCCGCTATCACACGGCCTACCGCCTCTGCCGCCGCACCGGGCAGACACAGATCTGCTCCGATGTGCTGCACGCCCGCGGGTGGATTCTCACGCCGGCTGATCTCATATACCCGGCAGCCACGGCGTAAGAGTTCCGCCGCCACCGCATATCCGATACCCGATGAGCCTCCTGTCACGATTGCTACGGGGCCGTTTTTTGCAGAGATCCCCTCCTGCGCTCTGTTCATGCGTTTTCCTCTCACTCCGCCGACGGCAGTGCGCGCATCCAGCGATCTGCGTCTTCCACCCAATGCGCCGCCTCCGGATGCATCAGTTCCGGGTTCCCCATCGCCGTAGCTGCCGTTGCCAGAGCCAGCCCGTGTGGTCCGTGTGCATATATACGGGCCTCGCAGGGGATGCGATGTCCGGTCAGGGCACGGATCATATTCAGCGCGTTCCCTACCGGTACCACCGGGTCATCGGCGGTGTGCATCAGAAAGGCGGGGGAGGTTTCCGCATCGACGCAGTGATCCAGTGAGTAGCGGAGAAGCGCCTCCCGATCGGGGTGCTCAGTGCCCAAGATGTGGAAAAAGCTGCCCATATGCGTCGCCGGCAGATCGGCGGACAGAACCGCATAACAGAGGAGCATGCCGGTCGGACGGTTGATACGCGGAGGAAGATCCGGCAGAGCCGCGCGCAGCTCCGGCGCATTCCAGAGCGTGCCCAGCGCAGCACACAAATGTCCGCCAGCCGAAAATCCCACCGCGAAAACACGTGCCGGGTCGATGCAGAAAGCATCTGCATGACGCCGTATGTACTGCATGGCAAGCGATGCATCCACCAGCGGACGCGGGAAAACCGCCTCCTCGCCTACCGAATACCGCAGGACAAAGGTATTGTAGCCGCGCGCCAGAAAGGCCAGGGCAATCGGCTCTCCCTCCCGATCCGAGCAGATCTGCGTATAGCCTCCTCCCGGCAGAACCAGAAGTGCATCCCGCACAACGCGGCGTTCGTCCGCTATATAGGCCGTCAGGGTAACGCGGGGATCCTCCTCGCGCAAGGATATGGTCTGATACTGCATAACAAAAATGCCTCCTCCTATTTGTGAGAAACCGCAGGACAGTTTTACAGTGCTCCCCTGCGATCCGGGGTCGGTAGAGGCAGCACTCCATACAATCCCGTATAAGTGTAGCACGGTCGACCGCAACTGTCAAGCAGGCATCCGCTTTTTCTGCGCGGTAGCGCGGGGACCTTCCTTATGCTATGCAGAAGGCACCGTGTCAGCCTTTGCTGCCCGGATACCGGATGCCAAACCACGTGCCGCCGCGCGGCAGACAGGAGATATAAGACACGTTCTGCGGTTTTTTCCATTTTTTCGCGCCGGCACCTTGACAGGCCGTGTGCGGTGTGCTATACTGATCCGGTCGTACAAGTTGTAAAAGTATAACTTTTTGCCGCCCCACTGTCACGGGAAAAAGGAGAGGCTATGCCAAACAGCAAGCATATTCTCGGCATCGGTAGAGGACGCCATATTTTCGGCACCGCGCGCGTAGGCGAAAAGGGCCAGATCGTCATCCCGAAAGAGGCACGGGAGCTCTTCGGAATCCATCCGGGGGATTCTCTGCTCATCCTCGGCGACGATAACAGCGGAATCATCGTCACAAGGCCGGAGCTTGTGCACGATGCCGCCAGAAAAGTTTTTGAAAGGTTGGACGATACAGAATGATGGACAACGGTCTTTCCACGCAAGCCATGTATCACAGCATGGGCATCTCCCCGCAGGTTTTTGCCTTCGGAGAAAAAATCCTCGCCGGCTTACGCCAGCGCTTTGAAGAGGTGGATCGCATAGCCGAATTCAATCAGGCCAAGGTCATTGACGCCATGCAGAAAAACCGCGTCAATGCCGCTTGCTTTGCTGCCACCACCGGATACGGCTATGACGATATGGGGCGCGAGGTGCTGGAAAAGGTCTATGCAGCCTGCTTCGGCACCGAAGCTGCGCTCGTGCGCCCCCAGATCACCTGCGGCACCCATGCGCTCGCCGTTGCGCTCTCTGCCAATCTTCTCCCTGGCGATGAGCTCCTCTCCCCGGTCGGACGCCCCTATGATACACTGGAAGAAGTCATCGGCATCCGCCCCTCTCCCTGTTCACTCCGCGAGTATGGCGTCCGCTACCGCCAGGTCGATCTTCTCCCCGACGGATCCTTCGACTATGACCGAATCCGCGCCGCCATCGGTGAACACACACGGCTGGTCACCATTCAACGCTCCAAGGGCTATCAGACACGCCCCTCCTTCTCGGTTGCGCAGATCGGAGAACTGATTGCCTTTATCCGGAGCATCAAGCCATCGGTTATCTGCATGGTCGACAATTGTTATGGCGAATTTGTGGAAGCGCAGGAGCCCTCGCAGGTCGGCGCCGATATGATTGTCGGATCCCTGATCAAAAATCCAGGCGGCGGTCTCGCTCCCATCGGCGGCTATATCTGCGGCACCGAAGCCTGTATCCGACGCTGTGCCTTCCGCCTCAGCGCGCCCGGACTCGGCCAGGAGGTCGGTGCCAATCTCGGCATTCTTCCCGCCTTCTTCCAGGGCTTCTTCTCCGCCCCCACCGTCGTTGCCTCTGCGCTCAAGGGCGCCATATTCGCCGCCCATGTCTATGAGCGTCTCGGCTTCCGCGTCGTGCCCGGTGCGGCGGAGGGGCGGCATGACATCATTCAGGCCGTCGAACTCGGGTCGCGCGAGGCGATGCTGGCCTTCTGTGCCGGCATCCAGGCCGCCGCTCCGGTCGACAGTTATGTCCGCCCCGAACCCTGGGCCATGCCCGGATACGACGATGAGGTCGTGATGGCCGCCGGCGCCTTTGTGCAGGGCTCCTCCATCGAGCTCAGCGCCGACGGGCCCATCCGCCCCCCCTTCGCCGTCTATTTTCAGGGCGGACTCACCTGGTTCCACGCAAAGCTCGGTATCCTCATGTCCCTGCAGAAAATCTGTGATGCCGGTCTCATCTCTTATGAAAAACTGGAGGATGCTTCCGTATGTGGTTGATGTCGGTTTTCGCTTTGCTCGCCTGGAGCGGTTCGGATCTGTTCAGCAAGGCCGGAACGCGTCAGGGCGATACATACAGTCATTATAAGGTCGGTATTGCGGTCGGCCTGGTCATGGGAATCCATGCATTCATTCTCATCTTTTCGGGGCAGGTTTCAATTACTTTTTCGGATATCCTTGTGTATCTGCCCGCTTCCCTGCTCTACATTCTCTCCATGCTGCTCGGCTATATCGGATTGCGGTATATCGAGCTCTCCATCTCCTCACCCATCTGCAACAGCTCCGGCGCACTGGCTCTTCTGCTCAGCCTCCTGTTCTTCGGCGTCACCTGGAATCCCGACGATGAGAGCGGTGCCATCTTCCTCAATGGGCCCATTATCCTCGGCGTCGTCCTCATCGTTGCCGGCATCATTGCACTTGGTATCGTTGAATACCGCGAAAACGACGAGGCAAGGGCACTGCGCCAGCAGCTCTCCGGAAGACGCTATACCAAAAGCGTTCTCGCCATTCTCCTCCCGGTTCTCTACTGCCTGCTCGACACCCTCGGCACCTTTGTCGACACCGTCATCGCTGACAACTATTCCTCCGCGCTGCTCGAGGCCGATCCCCTGCTGGACTCCGCCGTGGCCGACAGCATCACCGGGGACGTCCTCAATACCGCCTATGAACTGACATGGTTCCTCATGGCCATTGTCTTCGCCGTCTATATCTTTATCATCCGCCGCGAAAAGCCCGACAAAAAGTACGACGGTACCAAGCTGCTCGGAGGAATCTGCGAAACCGTCGGACAGGTTTTCTATATGATGGTGGTGGTTTCGGATTTCAAGGTGGGTCTTGTGATCATTTCTGCCTACTGTGCGCTTTCGCTGGTATGGAGCAATCTCTTCCTGCGCGAACGCCTCTCCTTCCGCCACTGGGGCGCCATCGCCTCGGTGCTGGCCGGAATCGTCATCCTGGGCTTCTACGACGTCTGAGCACGGGCACGTACATGTACAAAGAGGCCGCCCCTTACCTGAAACGGGTAAGGGGCGGCCTCTTATGATTCATCGGCTAAGGGGAAAAATCGCCCGACCGCATAGGCGGCATGGAGCGCTGCCTCCGCACACGAATCAGTAGAACAGAATATCCGCATACGAGGGATATGGCCATGCTGTACGCGGCATATCTGCCTCTGCTTCGTCGGCGGCGTTTCGCAGCTCCTGCATCGCCTTCCGCACCTCGGTCCCGCAGAACAACGCACGTTCCTGCAAGGTATCCGGCCGGCGCGCTGCTGTCAGTGCGGCCTCCAGGCTCTCCGCCGCATCCGCAATCCGCTCGCACAGCCCTCCCAGATGCTCCGCGGTCTTCCGCTCATAGCTGCTCGGAAGACCCAGTGCTTTATGCTCTGAAAAATCCGTACACAGTGCACCTACACGGCGCGATACGGCTGGAAGAATATCCTTACGCGCCATATCGATCATGGTGCCGGCTTCAATGGTGATGATTTTAATGCAGTTTTCCAGCATGATCTCACACCGCGATCCGAGTTCTGCCTCCGTAAAAATTCCGTGCTTTTCAAACAGGGCCACGTTCTCAGGGTCGGTCAGATGCGGAATCGCTTCCGCTGCCGTATGGTAATTGTGCAGACCACGGCGCGCCGCTTCCTCCTGCCATTCCTCTGCGTAGCCGTTCCCGTTGAAGATCACACGCTTATGCGCACGGTAGGTTTCCGTAACAATATCCCGTACGGTTGCTGTAAAATCCGCTGCCGACTCAAGACGCGTGGAAAACCGGTCCAGCATCTCCGAGACGATCGTGTTCAGCACAATGTTGGCGTCCGCGATCGATGCCGAAGAACCCAGCATGCGAAACTCGAATTTGTTCCCTGTAAAGGCAAACGGCGAGGTGCGGTTGCGGTCGGTATTGTCCTTCGGAAACTTCGGCAACACGCTGGCCCCCACATCCAGACGGACGCTGTCGTGGGCACGGTAGGGGCGCCCCTCCGACAGGCAGTCGAGAATTTCGGTCAGTTCATCCCCGAGAAACATCGAAAGGATCGCCGGCGGCGCTTCGTTTGCTCCCAGGCGGTGGTCGTTCCCCACATCCGCCACCGAGATGAGCAGCAGATCCGCATATTCGTCCACCGCCGCAATCACGGCCGACAGAAACAGCAGAAACTGGGCGTTGTCTGCCGGAGAATCGCCCGGCTCCAGCAGATTCACGCCGTGCGAAGTAGATATCGACCAGTTGTTGTGCTTGCCCGACCCGTTCACATACGCAAACGGCTTCTCGTGCAGCAGGCAGACAAATCCGTGCCGCTCCGCCACACGCTTCATCATCTCCATCGTCAGCTGGTTGTGATCGCAGGCAATGTTGGTCGTACAGAAAATCGGTGCCAGCTCGTGCTGGCAGGGCGCAACCTCATTGTGCTCGGTCTTGGCCATGATTCCGAGCTTCCACAGTTCCTCGTCCAGCTCTTCCATGAAGGCTTTGACACGCGGCTTGATCGCGCCGAAATAGTGATCCTCAAGCTCCTGCCCTTTCGGCGGACGCGCACCGTACAGCGTCCGGCCGCAAAGACGCAGATCCGGACGCTTCTCGTAGGCTTCCCGCGGAATCAGAAAATACTCCTGCTCTGCTCCTACCGTAGGGTTGATCGTACCGATATCGGTCTTCCCGAACAGTGTCATCAGACGCCGCGCTGCGTTCCGCAGACATTCCATTGAGCGCAGGAGCGGCGTCTTCTTATCCAGTGCCTCCCCGCCGAACGAGCAGAAGGCCGTCGGAATGTACAGGGTATGATCCCGCACAAACGCCGGCGATGTCGGATCCCACGCCGTATAGCCGCGCGCTTCAAAGGTGGCGCGAAGGCCGCCATGCGGAAACGAGGAGGCATCCGGTTCGCCGCGAACCAGCGACTTCCCGGAAAATTTCATGATGACCTGTCCGTCATCGGCCGGCTCGATGAAGCTGTCGTGCTTCTCCGCCGTGATGCCGGTCAACGGCTGAAACCAGTGCGTAAAGTGCGTTGCTCCCTTCTCCATTGCCCACTTCCGCATGGCATCCGCCACAGGTCCGGATATATCCGGATCCAGCGCTTTCCCACGGCGGATGGTTCCGCGCAACTTCGTGTATACATCCTCACTCAGCCGTTCGCGCATGACGCTGTCATTGAACACCATACTGCCAAACAGTTCCGGAATCTGCTTCTGATTTTCCATACCCTCTCCTTTTCGCGTCCCGCCGTTACATTTTCTATTAGGTATTATACCTGCATCCCTCCTTTTTGTCAAGCATGGCCATAGCATATGATCCCTCGGACGAAATTTTTTCCCGGCCGCTCTTGATTCCCGCCGCGCGGAATGTTACAATAGTAACGTGCCCTGCGGCACATTATACGGAACGAGGTACCCGACATGAATTATATTTCCCTCGATCTGGAATGGAACCAGGCCTATGCGCAGAAGGCATTGGCGGTTCAGAAACGTCTCGCCTGCCGTCTGCGCGGCGAGGTCATCCAGATCGGTGCGGTCAAGCTGGACAGCGACCTCAATATCATTGGCAGCTACCGCACCACCGTCCGGCCGAAATACTTCCGCACCATTCACCGGCACGTCATGCGTCTGACCGGCATCGATCAGAATATGATCGATCACGGTACGCCGCTCCCCGATGCCATCGATCGCTTCCGGCGCTGGTGTGGCGAGGACTTCGCCTTCCTGACCTGGGGACCGGACGATATTCCCATGCTGGAAGACAATCTGCGCGTACACCGCCTGGACGGCGCATGGCTGCATCGGACCTATGATCTGCAACGTATCTACAATGCGCAGCAGACCGATCATACCAAGTCCCAGCCCTCGCTGGAACACGCCATGGAGCATTTTGGTATTGAGCAGAACCTGCCGGCACACGATGCGCTCAACGATGCCTATTTTACCGCGCTGGTGGCCAGAAAGCTGGACATAGCCGCAGGGGTTGCTTCCTACGAGGAAAGCCGGCAGGACGGCGCTCTTGCCTCCGGTGTCGTCGGCGATGCCGATACCGGCGGAAAAGGGTTTCCCTCCCCTGAGGAATTGCTGAAAGCACCTGCGTTCGCCGCACCGGTCTGTCCCCTCTGTGAAAATCTCCTCACGCCAGAGGGAGACCTGCTTCATGCAAGACGACAGCGTTATGCAAGACTGTACCGCTGCAATGAACACGGAAAGATGCTGCTGCGCATCCATCTGGTACGCAATTTTGATGAAACCTGGCGGGCAAAATATGCTCTGCTGCCGGCCGATGCCGATACAGAGGCCGACTACCGACGCCGTCTTGCAGCCGCAGAATCCTTTGCTACGCTGCACAAGCGGCGCAAGCGCCACAGTCTGCGGAAAACTGCCGATACCACGCACCTTGCATCCCCGCCCGATGCATCTGTATCCTTCCCACAGGAGGACGGATGAAAGAACGACGGCATTCTGCCGTGCCTGCCTCCCCAGTTCTTCTGCACAGATCCCATGCAAGCCGGAGCCTCCGTTTTTGACGGAGGCTCCGGCTTGCTTTGCTGCCAAGGCAGTACCGTCGCTGCGTGCGGACGGTCTGCCGCCCTGTTTTCTGTAATTCAGAACACACGGATAACGGAAAAATCCGTACAGACAGCCAGAAAAGCTGCCGGCAAACAGGAGGCCCCGCATCTTTCCGAAAGAATGGACGTCTCTTTCTCTCCCCGCCACGGCGGAAAGTCGGCACTTGCAACACACGGGACGGTTATACGAGCAATAGCCGCTTCTCGCTGTGCGTCAGGTTCTCGTACCCGGCATCCGTAACCACCGCCATATCCTCAATACGGACGCCAAAGCGATCCGGCAGATATATCCCCGGCTCCACCGTCATGACCGTACCGGCCGGAAGCGGGGCCTCGCTGCGCGGACTGCAGGTCGGACTTTCGTGGATCGCAAGGCCTACACTGTGCCCCAGCGCATGCCCGAAGCATCCTGCATATCCAGCCCCGTCAATCACCTCGCGCGCCGCACGATCGACCTCACACCCCGGCACACCTGCACGCAGGTGGGAAAACGCCGCTTCCTGCGCCTGCAATACGGTGGCGTATACCCGGCGCTGCTCCTCATCGGCGGTTCCGATCGCCACCGTGCGCGTCATGTCCGAGCAGTACCCGTCGATCACGGCACCGAAATCCATCGTCACAAAATCTCCGCGTGCAAGCGCCCGTGCCCCCGGTACACCATGCGGCAGCGAGGAATTCTTCCCCGATACCACAATCAGATCAAACGCTACCCCTTCACTTCCCGCACGGCGCATGTGATATTCCATATCCAACATGACATCCCGCTCGGTACGGCCGGGGGTCAGCCGATCGAGAATATAGGTGAATGTCTCATCGGTCAACGCCTGCGCCGCGCGGATCGATGTCAGCTCCTGCGGTGTCTTCTGCGCACGCAGCTTTTCCAGAATGCGGTCAAGCCGATCGTCCTCCGCGTCAATGGAAATGCCTTCCAGCGCCTTCCGGTAACGGAAAAGCTGCGCAAGGCTCATTTCCTCGGTCTCCACCAGCAGATGCGTGATCCCCTCCTCCTGCAAAACAGAACCGATCTGCGCCGAAAGGCGCTCGGTCTGTATGACCTCTACATGCTGTACCGTAGCTCTCGCCTTTTCAATATAGCGGAAATCCACATACAGACACGCACGCTTTGCCGTCAGCAGTACGGCGCCCTCCGAGGACGGATAGCCGGTCAGGTACCGGCGCCCCGGCCCGGACAGAATCAACGCCGCCTCGCCGGCTTGCAGAACCGAACGCACCGCTTCTATACGGGTATACATACTCCACCTCCGTTTTCACAGCTCGGCCAGTATGGCCAGCAAATAGTCATATGTGCGGACAAGGGAGGAAAAAGACAATCGCTCCCGCGCCGTATGAATATCGTACAATGCCGGACCCAGTGACACACAGTCCAGTCCCGGCAGGCGCGCGGCAAAAATGCCGCATTCAAGACCGGCATGAATGATTTCCTCCCGTGCCGGCCGACCGGTCTGCGCGCGCCAGATGCGCTGCATCAGGGGGCGCAGCCGGGAATCCGGGCGGTATTCCCATGCCGGATACTCTCCGCGCCGATGAACCTCGGCGCCTATCGCCCGCGCCGCGGCGCTCAGTGTATCCGCAAGCTCCGCCTTCCCCGCCTCCGAGGCACTGCGGATCGCATACACCGCATGCATCCGCTCTGACCCGGATCGCAGGATCCCAAGATTCAGGGACGTGTGCACAATGTCGGGAAAGTCCTCCCGCATCGCCTGTACTCCGCACGGCGCGTCAGACAGAAAATCCAGCCATCGGCGGCTTTCCTCCGCCGTCAGAGCCAACCGTCCTCCGGATATTCCGACGCCGTCACTTGCACAGTCCTCCGTGGCGCGTCCTGTTCCTGCGGGGTCCGCACATCTTTCCGCTCCGGCATCCCTTCCGCCCGATGCGGGACCGATGGCAAACGAAAGCGACGGATCGGCTTCTCTATAAGAGGCGCAAAGTGCTTCCGCCGCCTCACGGAACACACGGATTGCCTTTTCCGGATCCGGCGTCAGAAAATACGCGGAGGCGCGATCGGGGATCGCATTGTCCTTTTCGCCGCCGTCCAGGCAGCACAGAAACAACGGCACTGCCCGGCTCACGCTGCGCAGCAAGCCCGAAAGGCCGACGGCCGCATTCAGCCGCCCCCGATGAATATCATTACCGGAATGCCCGCCCCGACCGCCGTACAGAGTGGCATGCAGGCAGGGCATCTCCTCCCGGGTGCGACATACGGGCATGCTGATATCCAATCGCACGCCGCCGGCGCATCCGACGATGAACACCCCCTCTTCCTCCGAATCCAGGTTGAGAAGCAGACGCCCCTGCAAGCGGCTCATGTCCAGCGCGCTTGCCCCCAGCAGACCGATTTCCTCATCCGCCGTCAGCAGAATTTCCAGCGGCGGGTGCGGAGCCTCCTTCTCTTCCAGCAGGGCAAGACACATGGCAACCGCCACTCCGTCATCCCCGCCGAGTGAGGTGCCTCGTGCGCCGATCCGGTCCCCCTCCCAGAACAGGTCGAGCGGGTCTTGCGCGGGATCCCGTTCGCTTCCCTCCTCCCGCACCGCCACCATATCGAGATGCCCCTGCAAAATCACCGTAGGCCGGTCGGACCGTCCCTGCGTCCCCGGCACACGGATCAGCAGATTTCCTGCCGCGTCACGCTCGCCGCGGTATCCTGCCGACGCCGCCGCCTCGAGACAATATTCTGACGCCGCCGCCGTGTTTCCGGACGGGTGCGGGATCGCCGCATATTCCGCAAAACGCCGGTACAGCCGTTCCTCCCGGTCTGTATTCCGATTCTTTTCCTGCATGGCAATTCTCCCTTCGGTTTCCTTCGGATGCATTTCCGTGTGCTTCCCGTAGTTTCTCCGCTTGTATACCTTCGGATGCTTTCTGTTTTTTCGCTCTTTCCGTGCTGCATCGGTTGCCCGCCCCTGTTACAGCGTTCCCTCCTGATTGCTTCCATATCTTATCCTACGGCAGCTTTTCTCTTTTGCGCACGGATCCTCCCCACATACAGACGCTTTTTTGACAGCCTGGCAGAAAAGCGGCCGTTTGCCGGCCGCTTTTTCCTTCCTTTGCTTTTTCCGTAGCAATCCCTGCCGTTCTTTACAGAACACTGCGCAAAAACTGCTGGGTACGCGGATTTTTCGGATGCTCAAACAGTTCTGCCGGGCTTCCCTGCTCGGCGATTTTGCCTCCGTACATGAACAGGATCCGATCCGCCACTTCGCGCGCAAACCCCATCTCATGCGTCACGATGACCATCGTCATTCCCTCCTGCGCCAGCTGCTTGATCAGATCCAGCACCTCCCCCACCATCTCCGGGTCGAGTGCCGAGGTCGGCTCGTCAAACAGCATCACGCGCGGATTCATCGCCAGTGCCCGGATAATCGCAATCCGCTGCTTCTGCCCGCCTGAGAGCGTGGACGGATAGCTGTCACGCTTTTCCTGCAGACCGATCCGGCAAAGCAGCTCCTCTGCCTTCTTCCGTGCGCGCTCCTCAATCGTCTGCCGCGTATCCGTCACCGGCAGCAGAGGCTTCTTCCGACGGCGGAACAGATTCCCGATCCGGCGCAGCAGATTCTTCCGTCTGGTCTCCCGCAGACGCCTGGTCTGCAAATATACCGGTGCCAGCATGATGTTCTCCAGCACCGTCTTGTTCGCAAACAGATTGAAGGACTGAAACACCATGCCGATATGCTCGCGTTGGCGGTTGATATCCACCCGTGTGTCCGCAATATTCACACCGTCAAAATATACCGCGCCCGATGTCGGGTCTTCCATACAGTTCAGGCAACGCAAAAACGTGGATTTGCCGCTTCCCGACGGACCGATGATCGCCACCTTTTCTCCCTCGAGGATGACCTCGTCGATGCTGTCCAGAACCACCAGTGAACCGTAGGACTTTGTCAGCTTTTTCGTTTCGATCACAATGTCGCCCTTATGCACGTCTGTCACTTCTGGATAGCCTCCTTTCCATCCATTTCACAAAGAACGCGATCGTCGCCACAATCACGATATAGATCAGCGCCATCACAAGGTATGGGATCATGTACTCATACGAGTTGCTCCCGAGATCCTGAAAGCACTTGGTGATATCTACCGCGCCCACATAGCCGACCACCGCCGTTTCCTTCACCAGTGCGATAAACTCATTGCCCATGGTCGGCAGAATGTTCTTGAAGGCCTGCGGCACCACAATTTTGCGCATCGAGGCGGAAAACGGAAGTCCTACCGCCCGCGCCGCCTCCAGCTGCCCTGCGTCCACCGAGTTGATGCCGCCACGCATGATCTCCGAAATGTACGCGCCGCTGTTGAGCCCGAACATCACGACACACGCCGTGACCGGCGGAAGCGTCAGACCCATGATCGGAAACAGAATGTAGTAGCCCACCAGAAGCTGTACCACGATCGGGGTGCCCCGGAAAATCGCCACATAGAAGGTGCAGAACTTCTGGGCATACCGGGTTGGCTTCCGATAGGGCGGGATCACCTTGATCACGGCAATCAGCGTACCGATCACAAACCCGATCAGCAGGCCGGCTACCGCAATGATCGCCGTGTTCTGCAAGCCTGTCAGCAGACGGTTGTAGCCTCTGTTCTCTACAAAATATTCCAGAAACAGATCCCATTTCTTCGCAAACTGGAACCGCTCGTATATTGCATATGCCAGAAGGCACAGCAGCACCGCCAGTACTGTCACCGTCAGTATGTCAATCCAGTGCCGGCGCAGAAAGCCTTTCTTCTTTGCTTCGTTCATCGTCCCATCCTTAATTCCTGCCTGTTGTGCGGTTCCCTACGTCGCCTCAGCACGTCGGCCGCCCTGAAACAAACCGGGGAGAGACTCTCTCCCCGGTTTATATCCCTTTTCGTGGCTCAGTTTGCCGCATTGACCCGCTTTACGATGCTCTTGGCCGGGCCCTCATCGATCACTACATACTGAATGTTCTTGTTCAGAATATTCTGAACAGCCACCGCGCCATTGGTATAGCCGCGCGTTGTGAATCCGAAGCCGTCAAAGCCCCAGTCCGCATCCCCCTCGCAGTACTTCTGGCCGGTCGTCGAGGTCTGCACGCCAACTACAACATCCGCACCCAGCGTCCTCAGGATCGCTTCCACGTCCTCCTTGGTCTGGCAGGCATCGAAGGTGGTATCGTCCTCCGCCACAATCAGCATCTGCGAAGCGCTGTAATACGAAGTCGAGAAATCCAGGATTTCCTTCCGGCTGTCGCTTACCGTCAGCCCGGCAGCCGCTACGTCACAGACGCCGCCCGCCACCGATACTTCGTTTCCGTTCTCATCTTCATAGCTTCCGCCCGCCGCAGAAACCGACAGACATACCGCATCAAACTCCATGTTGTTGATGTACAATTCTTTGTCGATGCTCTCTGCAAACAGCGCCATGATCTCCAGATCCAGGCCGTAATAGTTCTCGCCCACCATGTACTCAAACGGCTCAAAGGCCGCATTGGTCGCCACAATCAGCTGCGAGCCATCGGTCTTCATCTCCGACGCCGACTCCACCGGCTGTGCCTCGCCGTCGCCAAAATACTTATTGACAATCTCATCGAAGGTTCCGTCCGCTTCAATCTCCGCCATGAATGTATTCAGCTGGTTCAG
>CALWTT010000077.1 GCA_944384545.1 uncultured Clostridia bacterium
GAAAATCCAAAAGTTTAGATTTTCCCACAATGCTTATCTTTTGGTCTTTGGTTCGGAATAGTGTAGTGCTGGCGGTCTATCTCTTGTTTTCGGTTGCTTGCTTCTTTACCGTACATGAGCATTCACGCCGGAAATGTATGAAGCCTTCGGTTATCCGATCCTGAGCGCCATATTTGCGCAGTGCAGTCCGGATCCGGAGGATGTGCGCTATCAGCATTCCGACTCCGCGATGGGACATCTGCTCCCGATCCTTGCACGGCTGCACCTGACCGGCTGCAATTTCGGCCCTACCCTGACAGTGCGGCAGATCCGGGAGCAGATGCCGAAAACGCGGATTGACGGCCAGCTTGCCCCATTTACCTTCATGAGCAACGATGAGGATGCCATCATTGCAGAAGTAAAAAGGGACTGTGAAATGGCCAAGGAAGGGGATGCGCGGGGCCTGAACCTCACGACGGCGGGCTCTATCAACGACGGGTCGCTGCTGACCAGCATGCGTGCCGTGATGTACGCAATACAGACCTACGGCCGCTATTGAACGGCCGTGAAAGGAATGGAAGGGCTTCGCCACTGTGGCGAAGCCCTCCCTTTTTTGTGTGCAGCCGGAGCTTTCCGTTTTTGTGCGCAGACGGAGTCCCCGGCCTTCTTTGTACAGGGCGTAGCAGATCCCCCCTTTTTGCTTTGCAAAAAACCATCTTCGGCACACCCGTGTGTTCCGGATGAGGCTTTTTCGGCAAGGCTCATGGGGCGCACGGGAAGAACCGCCGGCGGTCTTTCCCAAAACGGAGCATGTCTGCGGATGCGCTGTGGCGCTGTCCGCCGTGTCCAGCGTTTTTCCTGCCGGGATAATAGGCCCGTATGTTGCAAATGCTGTGCTGTGCGCATGAAAGCCGGGCCTGCCGGCACATACTAATTCCGGAGAAAACACATGTGCTGTGCGGGCATATGCCCGCTTTGTAAAATCCCGGGAGGTAGGAAGGTGGCAGATCGGATATACGATATCGGTATTGTTGGGGGCGGCCCGGCGGGTCTTACGGCAGCTCTGTATGCCAGGCGCGCGGGGCGTTCGGTTTTTTTGGCGGAGGAGGCGCTCCCCGGCGGACAGATCACCGCATCGCCCGCTGTTGAGAATTATCCCGGTGTCCGGAGCATGGACGGAATCGCCTATGCTGCCTGCCTGCGTGAACAGGTACGCGCGCTGGGGGTCGAACCCACAGCGGTGCGTGTGGAGCGGGTCTGCGATGAGGGAAAGCACAAATTGCTTCTGAGTGCGGACGGCGGACAGCGCTGTCGCGCCCTGATCCTTGCGACCGGCTCGCGTTACCGGCGCTTGTCGCTGCCGGGAGAGGAGGAACTGACCGGACACGGTCTTTCCTATTGCGCGACCTGTGACGGCGCGTTCTTCCGGGATCGGCGGGTAGCGGTATGCGGGGGCGGCAACAGTGCGCTGACCGAGGCGTTGTTTCTTTCGGATCTGTGTGCGGAGGTGTTTTTGATACACCGGCGGGATCGTTTCCGTGGGGAAACGTATCTGCTGGAGCGGCTGCGTGCACGGGCGAATGTCCGCATCCTGACCGATTGCAGAATTGTGGCATTGGATGCGGCACGACCGCTGTCGGGGGTGACGCTGGAGCAGGGGGAGGACAGAACGCGGTCGCACCTGGCGCTGGACGGGCTGTTTATCGCCATCGGGCGGATCCCCGGCACCGAGGCCTTCCGTACGCTTGTGCAGCTGGATGATGGTGGATATATTGCGGCGGGCGAGGATTGCCGGACGAGCTGTGCGGGGGTATTTGCGGCGGGCGATTGCCGGAGCAAGCCCTTGCGGCAGCTGGTGACGGCGACAGGAGACGGCGCGGTTGCCGCTACCGCGGCCTGTGCATACCTGGATGGCGTGCGATAGCGGGGATACCCCCTGGCACGGCAGACTTTTCCGGAGCGGAAACCGGGGAGCCATTCCGGGGATTTTCTGCGGACTCCGCAACAACGCGGCCGTGATGTGATGCGCAGGATCGAAAGCGCGGGAACAGGAAAGAGAGAAACGGCGCATCTTTGTTTCTGCGCCGGCCGTCTGCAAAATGTCACCCATTTATATAAATATAGATGACAATAAGAAAAAGGAAAAAGCCGGCAGCAATGAATTGCTGCCGGCCTCTCCTGAAAAGCACGCGTCTTATCTGTCCTCCGGTGGATGGGGACGGATCAGATGCAGCAATTTGGAAAGCTCCATCACCGGGAAAGGAACCAGAGCCAGCCCGAGCCCGATCAGATACAGCTGCGGAGACAGCGCAAGCAGGCCGAATGCGATACGGACCGGCGTGAAGAGGACGAGCGCCATCAGCAGCAGGGAAATGAGCACAGCGCCGTTGAGGGTACGGTTCCCGAAGGGCCCGATACGGAAAAGCGAGTGATCCGAGCGCATGTTATAGGCCTGCGCCACCTGCGAAATCGCGAGAACCATAAATGCCATGGTCTGACCGCCGGCGGTTGTACCGGTCATGTTTTCTCCGATCCGGTAGGCAAAGAGGGTGAGCAGCGCAAACATAAGACCCTGGAAGACGACGCGGATGCCGAGACCGTGTGCAAAGATCCCTTCGTTTTTCGGCTTTGGCTTCCGGTCCATAATATCCTGTTCCACGGCCTCCATACCGAGCGCGACGGCGGGAAGACTGTCGGTCACCAGATTGATCCAGAGCAGCTGCATGGAAAGGAGGGGGGATTTCTGCCAGAAGAGCATGGCAAGGAAGACCGCGATGACCTCTCCGATATTGGTTCCGAGGAGGAAACCGACCACCTTGCGGATATTGGCATAGATACCGCGGCCTTCGCGGACGGCCTCCACAATGGTGGCAAAATTGTCATCGGTCAGTGTCATATCGGCGGCGCCCTTGGCGACGTCGGTGCCTGTGATTCCCATGGCGCATCCGATATCGGCGGCCTTGAGTGCCGGCGCATCGTTGACGCCGTCACCGGTCATGGAGACGACGCGGCCACGCCGCTGCCATGCCCGTACAATACGGATTTTGTTTTCGGGCGATACGCGCGCATAGACGGCAATTCCTTCTACCTGTGCGTCCAGCTCCGCATCGGACATGGCGTCCAGCTCGGCGCCGGTGATGGCGCGGTCCCCGTCGGTCAGGATGCCGATCTCCCGGGCAATGGCGGCGGCGGTCACGACATGGTCGCCGGTGATCATGACCGGCTTGATGCCGGCTCTGCGGCAGGTGGCAACCGCCTCTTTGGCTTCGGGGCGTGGCGGGTCAATCATACCGACCAGACCGAGCAGCGTAAGTCCGGATTCCAGATTCTGTGGGGTGAGAGGGTCGGGGAGCGCGTCGATCTTTTTACAGGCGACGGCGAGGACGCGCAGTGCCTGTGCACTCATCTGTTCGACCATGGCAGCGGCTGTCTGCACATCGCCGGCGGTACAGAGAGGCGCAAGCAGGTCAAAGGCGCCTTTGACAATGACGATTTTCCCATCCTCGGTTTCGTTGACGGTCGACATGCGTTTCCGGTCGGAATCGAAGGGAAGCTCGGCGATGCGGGGCGCCGCACGGTTGAGCTCCTCCTTGGTCATACCGTTGCGGTACGCGGCGAGCACAATGGCGGTTTCGGTGGGGTCGCCGATATGACGGATCTCCCCGTCTTCCAGGACAATGGAGCCGTCGCAGCAGAGCGTAGCATAACGGAGTAGTTTCCGGATACTTTCCGGGCAATTTTGGTCGACGGGAAGCGACTCCGGTTCTCCGTCGGACCAGGCGCGCACCAGGGTCATCCGGTTCTGTGTGAGCGTGCCGGTTTTATCCGAGCAGATGACCGAGGCGCTGCCGAGGGTCTCGACGGCCGGCAGGCGACGGATGAGAGCGTTGCGCTTGACCATACGCTGCACGCCGATGGAAAGGACGATGGTGACAATGGCAGGCAGACCTTCGGGGATGGCAGAGACCGCCAGCGATACGGCGGTCATGAAGATCTCCATGGGCGGCAGATCCGCGATCAGACCGATGACAAAGATGACGGCGCAGGCAAAGAGCGCCATAAAGCCGAGGTATTTTCCGAGCTGCGCCAGCTTTTTCTGGAGGGGCGTTGAGGAATCGTCGCTTTCCGAGAGCAGTCCGGCAATGCGACCCATTTCGGTTTTCATACCGGTACCGGTGACAAGCGCGGTGGCGGTCCCGTAGGTGATACTGCAACCGGAGAAGACCATATTAACGCGATCGCCAAGCGGTGCATTTTCCGGAAGGACGGCATCGGCATCTTTTTCGGCGGGAACCGATTCACCGGTGAGAGCGGATTCCTCGCTTTTGCAACCGGCGCTGCGCAGAAGGCGTGCGTCGGCCGGCACAAAATCGCCGGCTTCCAGGCGGATGATGTCTCCCGGGACCAGCTCGGCGGCATCCAGAATTTTTTCGGTACCGTTGCGCAGAACCCTGGCATGCGGTGCCGACATGTTTTTGAGAGCTTCGAGCGCTTTTTCTGCGCGGCTTTCCTGGAAGACGCCGAGAGCGGCATTCAGGAGCACGATCAGGAGAATCAGAGCAGGCTCAAAGAATTCGCGCGGATTTCCCTCTATGCAGGCAAGAACAAAGGAGACCAGTGCGGCGGCGATGAGGATGAGGATCATGACATCGCGGAACTGATCCAGGAAGCGTGCGGCGAGGGATTTTTTCTTTTTTCCCTGCAAACGGTTTTCGCCGTATTTGGCCCGGCGGCGGAGCACCTCATCATCGGAGAGGCCGACATCGGATGAGACATCCAACGAGCGGAGGAGATCCTCGGTGGGGTGGCTGTGCGGCATGGAAAGCGATACCTCCTTTTTGTAAGAGAGCGTAGCGGGCGCAGCAGAAAGAAGCGCACCGTCCGTATGTACCTCTATTATACAGGATAGAATCGGATTTGTTAAGACGGAACAGAAAAAAAGAGAAAAAAACTGCAAGGCAAGCAAGAAAGCACGGAAGAGCGAAGGAGAGGAAAGGCGGGGGAAAAGAAACAGACCGGGGGTGCACCCGATGTGCCTCATGTTGCACCCGTGCGTTGTATTATACGGGCTGGTATTTTTTCTGGGCGTCCCGTGTGTTGCAAATGCGGGAACAAAAGAAAACGTCTTCCTACGCCTCACTTTGCCCGCTTTCACAGGAAAGTGCATCCGTATGTTGCGAATCTGAAAAAAAGCCAGGATATAACAAAAGCGGGAGGTAGGGTGTACCTCCCGCTTTTGGAGCCTTGCTCAATAATTTTCCTTACGGACCTCAAAATAGCTCTTCGGATGCGAGCAGACGGGGCAGATCTCCGGCGCTTTCTTTCCGATGACAAGATGTCCGCAGTTGCGGCACTCCCACATGGTCTCCTCGGACTTTTCAAATACTTTCTGCATTTCCACATTGGAGAGCAGCTTGCGGTAGCGCTCCTCGTGTGCCTTTTCGATCGCCCCTACAGCGCGGAACTGGTAGGCCAGGCGCGTAAAACCTTCTTCTTCGGCCTCCTTGGCGAACTGGTCGTACATATCCGTCCATTCATAGTTCTCACCGGCGGCAGCGGCTTCCAGGTTCTTAGCGGTATCGTTCAGCCCGCCCAGCTCCTTGAACCACATTTTTGCATGTTCTTTTTCGTTGTTGGCGGTGGCCTCAAAGATGGCGGCAATCTGCTCGTACCCCTCCTTGCGTGCAACCGATGCAAAATAGGTGTACTTGTTTCTTGCCTGGCTCTCACCCGCGAAAGCGGTTGCCAGATTTTTTTCGGTCTTGGATCCTTTGAGTTCCATGCTGTTTTCTCCTTTTCATTTTATATTTTATGAGGTAGATGCCGGATTTCCGTTCCGGCAGGGTTCACAGATATAATGAATATTGAGCTCATAGGAGCGGAGATCCGATCCGATCCTGCGTGCCAGATCCTGCCCGAGCCCAGGGATAGAGAGATCCCGGATCTCACCGCAACAGTCACAGATCAGATGCTCATGGGGATCGGTGCAGCGGTCATAACGGTCGGCCTGTCCGACAATGTGCAGACGCCGGATCCGCCCTTCTGCGGCGAGGGCCCCCAGATTGTTATACACGGTTGCCAAGGAGATTCCGGGCATTTCGGATTTTGCGCGCAGGAAAATCTCTTCGGCCGTCAGGTGCACAGGCTCACGCCGGATCAGCTCCAGCAAAAAATCTTTTTTCTTGGACATAGGGCCTCTTTTTTAGAATAAGAATTATTCTAAAAATATTATACAACAAAAAAAGCGGACTGTCAAGAGGAAAAAGAAAGAAAATATACGGCGGGGGCATGTGTCGGAAGAATCGTGGGCGAACGTACAATGAGGAGCAGACATGGGCAGGAGAGATCATAAGGGTGTATGGAGCAGTGTATGAGCGGGCACGCCAAAGAGAAGGCGCAGCACAGAAAAGGGAAGGGTATTGCCGTAGTCCACATCGGCGCGAAGCAGATAGACATCGGCGTGATAGTCGGGCAGAAGAAGGGAGAGGTACTGGTCCGAAGAAGAAAAACACGCACCGGAGGCAGAACAGACGGCGTGGATCAGGGTTAGCAGGAAGGAATTGACATGAGTGTTCTGCGCATGGATACGAAAGCATGGATGGGCGTCTTCCTGCACAATAGAAACCGACAGATCCATATTACGGAGACAAAGTTCGGAGAAAAGGAGAGCTGCGGCGGCAAGGAAGCCATCCGGATCCAACAAGGCAGAACGTTCTTCGGGTAGTATATGCAGATCGTGAAATTCTATGCGATCGCTGATTTCCGCGCGCACCTTTTCGGAGAGAATACGGTAGAGTGCGGCCTGTGATACCGGACGTTTGTGAACCTTTTGCGGATCAGCAAATTGCAGGAGTGCACGGAAGGGATCGGTGACCGGCGAGGCATCCTGTTCGGCCCAGCCGACAGGATCGGAGGCGGAGCCGGCATGTTCGGAACGGGGCAGAATGACCAGAAGGATGTAGGGATCGCCCAGCAGCGAAAAGCGACTGCGCAGGATTCTTTTGCCGGTGGGAAGAAAGCCATCGGTCAGTTTTCCGCCGTGGGCTGCGACGGTGGAAAGATCGGCAGTTCCGACCATATCGGTAAAAAGCGGACTGGTATATACGCACACATCTGCGCGGAATATGGCAAACGAGAGCGAATGGTAGACCGCGGCAGGAAACATTCTGGCGATCATACGGTATCGAAGCTGCTCTGATTCAGATTCCGGCCGGCATCGGTGAGAGTCATGCTTTCCTCCAGGTCAGCGGCTTTGTTTTCGATGAGATACTGCAGGTAGCAGGAACGGACGACCTCGGGATTTTCGCGTATGGTATCAAAGTTTTTGGGAATACACCGGATAACGAGGAAGCTTTCGGTATCAAAGAGGGCGTCGGTGGTATAACCGATGGAGGGAGAGAGAGATGGGTCTCCGCACAGGCGTCGGAATTCGCGCAGAGTCATATAGGTACCGTACTCCATCTCCTGGGTATATGTAGTGGCATATTTTTTCGCGACCGCGCGGAAGTCATCGTCGGTTACGACATCGGTAAGAGCAGCGCGGATCAGATCGGCGCGCTCCTGTGCCCAGCGGTAAGCAGTATCGCTGTCCTTGGCGAAATAGACCGTGAGGCAGAGGGTATTGATGACCTCAGGATCCTCGCAGAAGGCGAGAAGCTTTTCATCGCTGACCGAGGCAACGCCATCGGAATATTCGAGCAGATATTGCTGGCAGAGATAGGAGCGCATCATGAGCCGGTAAACGGTATCGGTCATATAGAGCGATTCGAGGTGTGCAATATAATCGCGGCGTGTAGGATAGGAATCAATGATGGCTTTGATCGCCTCATCCATCTGATCCTCAATCATGCGTCCGTACGGATCGAGGCCGAAATCCTCTGCGCAGTCAAAAATGGCATAGAGCTCACAGCTGGCCTCGACGGCGCGCTGCCAGAGGCGCTGGTGGTAGGTTTCGGCATCGGGACCGTCCCATACGCTGTCATCGCCGCCGTCAATAACGGTTTTGTAATTGTGGTAGAAGAAATTCACGACCTCAAAAGCGATGTCGTGTTCTCCGGCATGCAGGACGATTTCTGCCTGACGCGCGGTGGATTTTTCGACACGGTACGCCGAGCAACCGCCGAGCGCGAGGAAGAGGGAGAGAAGGAGAAAAACTGCCAGGCCACGCCGGGCAAAAGAAAGAGATTTCATAGAAGGCCTCCGGATAGGAAATCAAGACCATTATACCTGTGCGGTTTGAATATTTTGTGAACGGTGTGTGGTTTTTTCGGAGCGAAAGTGAAAATAAAAGGAAGGGGTCTTCCCAAAAAGGAGAAAAATGTGTATAATGAAGAAAAAAGCAGAGGGAGGAGCCCAAATGGAAGAAGAGGTATACACGATTCCGCTGTCATCGGTGATCCGGGAATACAATCTGGAGGAGCTATATCTGCCGGATGCGGCGGAGAAGATCCTGATCTGCTCTCCGCAGGTCAATCGCCCGGGGCTTCCGCTGGTGGGCTTTTTCGATCATTTTGAGAAGGCGCGGCTGGAAATCATCGGGAAGGTAGAGTATCTGTACTTAAAACAACTGTACGACCAGGAACGCAGGGCAAGTCTGGAAGGTTTTTTTGCAGCCCGCCCGGTGGGTGTGATTGTGACGACGGGTCTGGAGATATTTGACGAGATGCAGCTGATGGCGCAGCAGTATCGTGTACCGCTGTTGCGCACAGGCATGAAGACAAGTGAATTTATGGCGGCGCTGATTTCGTATCTGAATGTGAACCTTGCGCCGCGGATCACGCGTCACGGCGTACTGGTAGATGTCTACGGAGAGGGGATTCTGCTGTTGGGCGAAAGCGGGATCGGCAAAAGCGAGACGGCGATCGAACTGATCAAGCGCGGACACCGTCTGATTGCGGACGACGCGGTGGAGATCAAGCGCGTGTCGGCAAAGACACTGGTGGGATCGGCACCGGAGATTATCCGGCATTATGTGGAGCTGCGTGGCATCGGCGTAGTGGATGTATGCCGTCTGTTCGGGATGGGGGCGGTGGAGAACACCTCGCGGATTGATCTTGTGGTGAAGCTGGAGCACTGGGAACAGGGGAAGATGTACGACCGGCTGGGCCTGGACAATGAAACAACGGATATACTGGGTGTGGGTGTACCGTGCATTACCCTGCCGGTGAGCCCCGGGCGGAATATAGCGGTCGTGCTCGAGATTGCGGCGATGAACCACCGTCAGAAGCTGATGGGATACAACACGGCGGAAGAATTCAACCGTCGGCTGTTGCAGCAGATGGGTCTTGCGGAGGAGGGAGGCAACCCGACGCCGCAATGACCTGTTAGCCAGGAAAGAAGCGAAGAAGCGAAAGGTAAGAGCCGTGAAAGAGAAAAGCGGGGGACGCAGGCAAAGCGTCCCCCGCTTTTCGACGGGAAAGTGGGAAAACCGCGCTCAGAAGCCGGCAGGCTCACCGAACAGGAGCACCGAAATGCGACCGGCAGGGCGGCAAAGGCGCATGGCAGTAAAAGAGGCGCAAATGGAATCGGGGGAGAGGCATTCGGAGCATGTGCCGGTGCGGCGGCAGGGCGTATTTCCCTCAAAGCGCTGCGCATTGATAGGAGCGGCGGTACCGCGGATACGCGCAATCCCCGCATCGATGTCCCGTACCACCTTATTGATACCGACAAGAAGAAGCACGCGCTTTGGGCCGAAGATCATGGAAGCGACACGGCTGCCGTTTCCGTCCATATTGAGCAGGATGCCGTCTTCGGTGAGCGCATTGACGGAGGCAAGGAAAAAATCCGAGAAATAATGTGCCTGCAGGAAGGTAGCTCTCTCCTCGGGAGGGCAGGTATCGCGATCAAAGACCGAAAGGGGGGCGGCTTTGAGCGCGTCGCAAAGACCGATCTGGCGAATGGTCATGGAGCCGCCCCAGGTCACGCTGCTTCCGGCGGGGATCATATGGAGCGCGGCATCGGCGGCGAGGGCGGCGGAATCGAAATAGTGCGCATCGAAATGACGTTTGCGCAAAGCGGCAACGACACTGGGTCCGAGCAGACGGTTTCTTTGTTCAACGGGATGCATACAGGCTCCTTTCCGAATGGGAAAATCGGTTACGGAAATATTGTAGCACGGAAGACCCGGAATGTCAATTGCGGTTCTAAAACAGCGGTTGCGGACATAGAATGAAGCGAAGAATACCCCCGGCCGGTTGACGGGGAGAAAAAAGGAGTATACCTATGAGCGAGGAAACAAAAGCGAAGCAGTATACGGAGGAGGAAGGCACCGGACCGGAAACGGTACAGAGGGATCTGTGCGGGGAGACGGTTCTGTGCGAAGCGGCAGGGGATTATGAGCTGCCGGACTATCAGCCGGAGATCCGGAAGGTGTTGTCGGTGCGTGCAACGGTATTGCCGTCGGGGAAGTATGTGGGCGGATCGAAGGCGGAATTTACGGGCAGCGTGGTTCACACGGTACTGTATACCGACCCGGACGGACATATTGCATCGGCCAGTCTGCCTGCGGACTATGATTTTGCGGTAACGGTGCCGACGGAGAGCGGCGTGACGGTGATGGCGGACAGCATGGCGGAGGGGAGTGCGTGCCGCTTGAGCGGTCCGCGGAAGCTGTCGTTGCGTACGCGGATCCGGAGTGTAGTGCATGTATTGCGTGAGGAAGCGATCGCGGCGGAAATCCGGGGTATGGGGAGTGCGGAGGACCGTGCTTCCCTGGAATATCTGACAGGAGAGATGGCCGGCATGCGGCTTGTGTATGGCGAGAGCGGCGAGTTTACGCTGAGCGACACGGTGCGTCTGGAAGGCAGCGGCGAAGCGGCGCATGCGATATATGCGGGCGGTAACCTGCTGGTGGGAGAATGCCGCATCCAGGAGAATGGATGTCTTGTACGTGGAGAAGCGTGGGTGCGCTGTCTTTTATCGGACGGAGAGGGTACGCCATATACCGTACGGACAAAGATCCCGTTTGAGCAGACGGTGATGCTGGAGGATGTGGCGGCGGGCGCGCAGGCGGTAGGATACGGTCGGATCAGCGCGGTGGATGTCAGCGTGATTCCCGGGAGCGAGGGCAGCGCGGGGAGCGTTGGCTTTGATGTAGCGGCGGAAGTGGAAGTATGCGCCTGTTACGCAACGCAATGCAAGACGGTGTTGGATCTGTTTTCGACCTCCTACGAAATGAATTGTCATTACCGTACGGTGGCCGGAACGCGGATGCTGGGAAGTACGATGGGGAACTATACAGTCAGTGCTTCCCGTCCGAAGAACGAATGCGAAGGGGAGCATGCGACGGCGGTAGTAGATGCAGACGGGCGACTGGAAATCAGCGGCGTGACATGTGAGCATGGCCGTGCCGTGGTGAGCGGTGTGGTGCATACGCAGGTGATATTCACATCGGCGTCGGAAGCAGGGGACGGCGGTATGGCGATTGTATCGGCCGAGGTACCGGTTCCGTTCCGCGTGGAGAGTGATCTGCGTCTTGAGGGAGGTGTGCGTCCCCGCTTTGAATGCCATGGGGAACTGATATCGGTGCGCGGGCGGATAGAAGCGGGCGCCATATCGGCGGATGCAGAAATTGCATTGACGGTCCGCGCGAGCGAGAGCAGCGAAATGCGCGTACTGGAGGATGCGGAGCCGGACCGGAGCATAGCACTTTCGGAGCATGCGGACCGGATCTATGTGTGCTATCCGCGTGAGGAGGATACTCTGTGGAGTGTTGCGGCGCGGTATCATACGAGTCAGGCAGGGATTGTTGCGCGGAACGGACTGGGAGAGGACGCGCAGGCAAACCCGGCATCGGCAACATCGCTGGACGGAATACATCATCTGATCATCGAGAAGTAAGGAAAAGACCATCCATGGCCCGCGATACGGGAAACTGCAGAGGAAGCAGAAGACGTGTGCAGAGGGATATGTGTCAGAGGAGAGTCAGCATATCATCATAGTGGGAAATGGGCGTGTACGGCCATAGCTGAGAAAGAAAAGCACGCAGCGGAAATTTCTTTTCGCTGCGTGTTTGTTTTTGCAGAAAGGGGGTTGCAAAAGCAAAAGGAATGTGGTATACTAAACAAGTCGGAGACGGACATACCAGAGCAAACGTGGCAGGAAGCGGCAGAAATGCCGGGACCGTGTGCAGCCACAGATCCGGAGAGGTATCGAAGCGGTCATAACGGGGCTGACTCGAAATCAGTTTGTGGGAAACCACACGAGGGTTCGAATCCCTCCCTCTCCGCCAACGCAAAGGACACCTGCGGGTGTCCTTTTTTTGCGTTGGTATATGGGGGGATTCGAACGGGTCGGGAGTGAATGACAGTCCGGTGGACTGTCAGAGCCGACCCTGACCGAGCCCGCAGGGGAGAGGGAATCCCTCCCTCTCCGCCAACGCAAGGACACCTGCGGGTGTCCTTTTTTTTGCGTTGGTATATGAGGGGATTCGAACGGGTCGGGAGTGAATGACAGTCTGGCGCCATGATCCAAAAGGCGTTTTACAGCAGGGAAGTGAAAGCTCTTTTCGATATGGATCGGAGACAACAGGGAGTTACACCGGGCAGAGGTGTTGTGCGCGCAAAATTGCCAGGCGGTAGCGGTTGAATATGCTTGCATAGAATGTGCATGGTAAGTATATCATGGAAACTCGTACCATCCAAAAAGAAAGAAGCCCCCGAAGGGAGCTTCTTTCTTTTTTTGGTTATTGTGCGATGGAAGGGTAATGCGTTTTCCGCTCGGAATCAGGCCCCGGTACCGGCAGTCAACTGCTCCACATATCTGGCGATGGAAGTGCGTACAAATTCTGCAACACCCTTCGCCTGTTCCGCGCTTTTCGCCGCACGCAACGTGTTCTCCACGGTTGTCATCATACCGGCTGCGGAACTAGCTATACCCGGATTCGCTTCCAATTCGGTAGCATAGTTAGTTGTGAACTTGGTATATTCCTGCGTATAATCGGCTTTTGCTTCTACCTTGGCCAGCTTCAGCACCTCAGGCTCAGTAATGCCGCAGGAGTCACACGTTGTAATGTCACAACCGTAGTTGGCCTTGTAAGCCTTAATCATGGCGTAGATGGAGGCAACCTTTTCTCCTACCTCTGTAGCATTCACACCGGTAATGCTGTCCAGATCCACCAGCGCTCCGATGGCAACCTTGATATCCTCTGCATCGCCCTTAGCTGCTGCAACTTTCTTCTCATACTCAGTCTTTACAGTAGTGAAAGCAGTATA
>CALWTT010000078.1 GCA_944384545.1 uncultured Clostridia bacterium
CCCGTACCTCTTTAGGAATAACAATCTGTCCTTTTGGACCGATTTTTACCGTAGTCAGAAACTTACCTTCAGGGAAATTCTCCATAATACACTCCTTCAGTATAATTAGTATTACTTTTCTTGCTTATTATACCGATAAAAAGTTGAAATGTCAAGGCAAGAAATGATTTTTGGAAGATAAGATTACAAAAGAAGGTCGATAAGATTTAGCTTTATAGAAAGAATAAATTACTACTTCTCCGATCCGCTCAAAAAACACAACAACTCAATCGAATAGGTAAAAGAAACAGAAAAGCAGTCCAAAGAGGCTGCTCCTTTATCTGATTTTCAAAGTTCGTACAAAGGCGATAACTCGCCGCCAGCGTGACGCTGGATCCAATTCGTTTTGGATTCAGCGTTATTTTTATGCATTTTATGAAAACACCATCGGATACTGAATTCCTAAGATGCGAAAACAATGATGCTTTTTATAAACCTCGTATTTATGCGTACTTGTGGGCTATCCGCTTCAATTCAAATTGGACACTACATCCGAAAATGTTCAAAATGACGAATGAATAAATAAAACGGAGAGATGCGAAATCTCTATGCCTGATTTGTGTCTTCCGTTAAAAGCATTTATTTTTTGGACAATTCCTCCTTGCAATTTTAAGATCTCTGGTTAACACGATCGTTCAACTCCCACTATGAAAATGCCAAAAATCTTTTTCATGCGGCTGGCTTAGAAAGTGTGTTAAAAGAAAGATTCAGATATGGAATTGTCATAAGGAATATAAACTTTTTTCAAGAGAACTGCGTGCAAAAACGTTTTAACAGTAGAAATTTGTGGTGCAGCATGATATATGATATAATATTATGGGGAGCCAATAATATTTTCGTTTTTTTATAATGCAAAGTAAAATCCAATAAATCTGCAGTAAAATGCAGTCATCGAATGATACTGGCAACATAGGGCGTTTTACGGCGGCTGTTCAAAATAAGTGGATATAATTGCTACGTAAAACAGGAAATTTCTGCGTAAAGCGTTTGACTTTTTTGCCCACATATGATAAAATAATACAGAATATATTATTCGTAGGAAGGCGAGAAACTGATGGAAAATTTCATGCTGTTTACCATTCTTCTTGGAATCTTTGCAGTGCTGGGGCTGCTTTTCGGATTGGCCAGGGGAATACGAAAATCGATTTTCCGGCTCGGCGTGGTCATTCTATCGGCTGTATTGGCTGTAGTTTTCTCCGGAACTTTAACACACACCATCCTCAGTACACCGATCGCAGATTTCCCATTTGATGTTACTGTATATATACCCTCTAATGTTACCGCATCTCCGGATGCATCCGTGCAGGACGTGCTTGTGCAGATGTTAACTGAAAATGCAACGGTCAAACAACTGACAGATGCACTTCCTACTCTCACGAATTTTCTTCTGCAAGCACCGCAGGCCATTATCAGCGCGATTCTTTTTATCCTGTTGTTTTTCCTCATAAAATTCGTCCTTTGGTTTCCGGAGGCGATTCTCAGCGCCATTTTCCTCAGAAAAAAGGGCGACCATCTTCTCGGTGGTTTGGTAGGCGCTGTGCAGGGGATCTTTTGCGCATGCGTGGTACTTGTGCCGGTTTTCGGTTTCATGACACTGGCCGATACGGCTGTCCATACAGCTTCCGCCTCTTCTTCTGTTCCGGCCGGAAGTGTGGAGGAACAAATTCTTACCTTTAATGAACAGTACTATGCGCCGATCAAAAAGGATCCGGTATACAGTATTCTGGAAAAGACCGGCGTGCAGAATATATGCACCGAGGTTTTCTATCATATTACCGAGGGAGAGGACGCAGAAGGGAATTCCATATCCTTTTTCCAGGACCTGAACAGCAGCATCCCATCCATTTTGGAAATTCTGCGGTTATCCAACATAGATTTTAGTCAGATGTCGCTTGCAGACATAACTGCGATCCGCTCTATCACGGAAAACCTTGCGAATGCACCGCTTATTGCAGATACATTGTACGAATTTGTCACCAATTTTTCCGGGGCGCTTTTACGGGGCGAACAATTCATGGGTGTTTCATTACCGGAAAATCTGGATGAAAAAACCGAGACTTTCTTTCGGGATATTCTGACGGCGCTCTCTGATGTGGAAAAAGAGGACATGATTGCCGATCTTCCTCATGTTGTGGATTTTATGGCCGTGCTCGTCGAATACGATGCACTGGATGCGATGTCTTCTTCGGGAGGCAATGCGGATGCATTGATGGAGCTGTTCGGTAACGAAGAATTTACTACGGATTTGTTAAATGCTATGACAAATAGCACCTTGCTGTCTCCTATTTCTGTTTCTTTGCTTAACAACATGGGAACTTCTACCATTGCAACAGCATTGAAGGTGCCGCAGACAAATGAAGATGCCTATAATCTTATGTTGACGACACTGACGCAGGAACTTGGCAAATATTCCGGACTTCAGATAGATTCGTCCGCTTCGCTCATGGCTTCGCCGGATGCTGAGGAAGCCAAAGAAGCTGTTTCCGCAGTTCTGTTGCGATATGCGGAAAATCTGAGTAAAGCAGATGCCGATTCTGTCGCCACAGAATTGCTCCGTACCTTCTGTACGGAAGGAGCAAACGTGACTGCCACAGAGACATCGGTACAATCTGTTCTGCAAAATATGCCAGTACCTGCTCTTCATTCCCAAACCTACCGCGCAGCGATTCCGCTTCGAGAAGATCTGATGGTTCAAAATGAACATATATTCAATGAAATGGAAGATAGCGAGCGCCAGGCGGAAGTCAGAACCCTGTCCGCTATCCTAAGCACGGGAATACGCCTTGCCGGTAAAATGGAAGATGGCTTCTCGGATCTTATGTCACAACTGGATATTTTGCCGGACATCGGCGCTTTGCTGAATAAAATGAGTGACAGTCGTCTGCTTGCAGATACGGCGCGGGGAATTATGCTGCATTTCCTGAATACAGATTCTGTCAGAGAGGTAATGGCTGATAAGGCGATTGACACCATTCAAAGTAAAATGGAAGATGGCAGCATTGATTATGCCGCTACATTTTCCAGCATCGCGGCTGCATATCAAATGGCGCAAGCTCTGAATAAAACACCGACGCCGGATGCAACACCAGAGCAAATCAAGCAAAATCTCACCAATGCTGTAGAAAATCTCTTTACTTCTATGGATGAGACAACGGCAGAAATCATCAAGGATGCCGTAGACGATAGATTCCTTGAGGAAATCGGTGTGCCGGAAGAGGTCTCCGGCACGGCAGAAGCCGTTCTTACCACTTTCTTCGACGAAGTCGTAAAAGCATCGAAGGAAGAGGGAATGGATTATGAAAAAGAAGGGCAGGCAATCGAGACAATTTTTGAATTTGTTACGAGCAGTGCTTCCTCTGACCATCTTCCGGAGAGCGTAGTCAGCGATACTATGGTGGATACTATTTTATCTTCCAATACAATCACCAACACGTTGATTTCTGTATCGACAAATCCGGATATCACTTTGGACATCGTTTCTCAGTTTAGTGACGAAGACAGAACTGCAGCGGCTTCTGTACTCGAAAATTACGAGGATAAAGTATCCGATAATGAAAAGGCGCTACAATGTCTGAATGCGATTCGTTCCATGCTGGGCATCGCCGATTAATCCATCTCCAGAAAAGAGCTGTTTTCCGTTGGTTGACACAGCACTCTTGTCTATAAAATTATCTGAGAAAAAGCAGCACTCCCGTGGCGGATCATCCGCCACGGGAGTGCTGCTTTCAAATTATATCGGGATTTTACACTTTGGAAATTTCAGCAAGAACACGATCAAACCAGGCAAGTGCAGTATTCTTTTCTTCATCGGATACACTGCGCGCGAATTTGAAGGGAAGCCCGCCTTTCATATAGAGGATTTCATCCAGCACATTTGCCCCGGCCCCCCGAATCCACTCGACAATAGGGGCCGTTTTTTCCGGAGTACCGTCAACCAACAGCGCTACATGCTGTGTTCTTGCACGGCTTAGATCTTTGCAGAAAATCTCAAACGAATTTGGCATTTTTGAAGCTGCGCTGATGACAAGAATCACAAGCCGCTCCTTTTCACAGGAATATGCAGGGGGGATTACATCTACTGCATAGGTAGATTCACCTTTTTTGCATAAGATGTCAGCGATCTCAAGGAGCTTTCCTTTATTTGTCGCTGTTAATACGCGCAGTTTCATTCTCAGAGTTCCTCCGTCAATTAAATAGTTGAGATGCCAATATTATATCATACGAAAAGCAAAAGGGGAAGAGGGAAGAGCATATTTTATCGTTTTAAACGGTTCAGGAAAAGCGAAAAACGAACTCACCCATGATGTTTAACGGTTCGTAAAACAGCAATTGCAACAGGCGCGGTCAGCAGTGTTACTGTAATCAGCTCTACAATGGCATTGACTCCTGCCAATGTCACAAACAGGGTCATAATAGAAGAAAAACTGTCTCCCGGCACAATGCTTTGCAACGGTTCGCTATAAAGGAAAAGAGCAATCAACGTTACCATGAAAAACAGGGTGTTCATCAATGCGCCGCTGAAACCTGTGATACTGGTTTTTGCCATTTCCGGAATGCTTCGGTTTTTCAGAGCACGAAAGAGAAGTGCACTGAGTGTGCCCATAAGTATGCGCGTAGGGACGCAGACAAGAAAACAATAAATCGGCGATACTTCCAAGAGCAGAACCCCAAAGGAACTCATGCCGAAGCACATAATAAAACTGCATATTCCGAAAACCCCGCCGAGTATCGCTCCGCCGCTTACTCCCAATACAATGCCACCCACTACAACGGGTATGGTCGCCAAGGTAATTTCCAATGTAGCAATTTTCAGGCTGAAAAAAGTCAGGATAGCGGTAATGGCAGTTAAAATGGAAAGTTGTGTCAAATAGACGGTGGATGTACTGGATGAACTACGATGCTGTTGCATATTTTAAACCTCCTGAATTTTTTGATAATAAACGTCCATAACGCAGGTGAAATCGGGGGTAAGACTGTATGCCTATATAGGGTGAGAGAAGCACCCTGTTTTTGTTAGTACTATATGGACCATGTCATCAAATTATACAAAATGCAAATTTTGTATAATGAAGGGAAGCGAAATCATAAAAAACCGTAGAATACTGAAACGAAAAGCATGAATGGTGTTTCAAAAACACTGCAACTGCAGATGGACGATTTTCATCATTATCATGGCCAAAGCATGCGCATAATATTTTCGCAAAATTCCTCGGTGCCTTATCTTGCAATGCTGCGAAAAATCTGTTATCATATACTTATGATGCAAAGACGACTTTTATTATACTATATTTCTTCGTCTATGTCAACTCAATCTTGAGGTTCCTGCATGTATTGCGACGGTCATATTCATATTTTACCCGCAATGGATAACGGTCCTGTTTCTGTGCATGATTCAGTAGCTATGTTGCGGATGCTTCGTGAGAGCAATGTACATCGTCTCGTAATAACACCACACTATTACGCAGATCGCGAAAGCTGCAATAGCTTTCTTCTTCGCCGAAAATATCGATATCAGGAATTGCTTCGCGCAGCACGTTCGGCGTCTGTTCCTATGCTTCCCTGTTTGCTGTCTGCAGAAGTTGAGTTTTCCAGGGGCATATCAAAAGAACCGCTGCTGGAAAAACTGATGGTTCCCAAGACCCGATATCTCCCCATGAATTTTTCACTCGGAAAAATCGATCGCTGGATTGTAGCGGAGCTCGCTTATATGATGCACAAACGGAAAATATATCCGATTATATGCAATATGGAACGGCATATGATCTATGACCATCCCAAAGATTACGAGACCATCGCTTCATTTCCGTATGCGGTTTATCAAATAGGAATCAACGCCATGAAAGACATTCATATTTCGCATGCCGTATTCCGATTGATTCGAAACGGAAAAACAGTTATTTGCGGTTCCAATGCGCATGATCCGTTCCGCCGGCCTCCCGTCACAGCACATTTACAGGAACAGATTATAGAATTGCACGGATATTCTGTTTATAAAACGCTTACGCTGAGAACCAATGCATTTTTCAACGAGGCTTTTTCTTGATGGCCACTTCTCTGCTGTTGAGATATTTTTGTCGTGTAGCTTCTCCGCCGCGAAGATGGCGCTCGGACTTGTTTTTTTCCAGGACGTCTTTGACAGCCTGATACAGTTTCGGATTGATATGCCGTAAACGAACGGTGATATCCTTATGTACCGTGCTTTTGCTGACAGCGTATTCCCTCGCGGCTTGCCGGACCGTCGCATTGTGATTGATCATGTACTCTGCCAATGCTTCACATCGCTCCTGCTGTGTCTCGTATAACATTTGACCGATCCTCCAGAAAATGATGCTTGGTATGATAAACTATATGAAAGGACCGAATCGGACATGCAAAAGGAGGAAGTAAAATTTCAGGCCTCCACCATATTGGAAGGAATGACTTCGTTGCGCGGTCTTTTTGCCGGCAAGGAAAGCGGAGTCAACAACCGCCCGATTTATCGGATAGTATACGACGAGCAGAAGGCAAAAAAACCGTTCCCGGAGCTTGGGTATCTTCGCGCTATGGGGGAAAAATTCGGATTTGAAACCGAGGCGGTTTCTGCCGAATATATACAGAAAACAGCTATCGGACAATCACACGGCGGCATTCTTGCGGTATGTGGCGTGCGTGATCTGCCGCATTTGGGTGAAAAAACGACTTTACTGCCGGAAAACGGGTGGTACGCGGTTTTACAAGGCATAGAAGATCCCTATAATTTCGGATACGCCCTGCGCTCTCTGTACGCATGTGGTGCGGACGGAATTATCCTTTGCGAACGGAACTGGATGAGTGCGGCTGGCGTTGTGGCGCGCGCTTCCGCCGGCGCCTCTGAAAGATTTCCCGTCCTGATAGCAGACCCTCTGGAGGCGTGTGATATTTTTCACGCATATGGATATCGGATCGTATGCGCCGATGAGCGCTCCGCAGCTCTTCTGCCCAATACAGAGCTGAAAAAGCCTCTTCTTACTGTGATCGGCGGCGAACGCAGAGGGATTTCCCGCGCTATGCTGGAAAAAGCAGACGTTACTGTCCGGATTCCCTACGGACGTCCGTTTGCCGGCGCATTGTCCGCCGCCTCTGCTGCGACCATACTCGGATATGAAATTTTGCGGCAAAATTTCTGATCTGCTGCAAAATAAACTTGAATTTTTGAGCTGCCAAAAAGAAAAAACGGGCGAACACTGCCCGTTTTTTCTTGCCTTTTAACCTTCGTATCCGTCGGGATTCATCTTTTGCCAGCGCGCCGAATCCTCGCACATTTTGGCAAGATCCCGTTCGGCATGCCAACCAAGAACTTCAGCCGCCTTGGTCGGATCTGCATAACATTCGGCGATGTCGCCGTCCCGACGCGGTGCAAACACATACTTGACTTCGGTGCCATACGCTTTCTCAAACGCCTTTACGATGTCCAGAACCGAATATCCTTTTCCCGTACCAATATTGAAATACTCGATCCCTTTTACCTTTTCTGTACGGTCCAGTGCTTTCAGATGCGCCAGCGCCAGATCTACTACATGAATGTAATCACGTACGCCGGTTCCGTCGGGCGTCGGATAGTCATTTCCGAATACATTCAGGTAGGGCAGTTTCCCTGCCGCCACTTTCGCCACATAGGGGAGCAGGTTATTCGGAATACCACGCGGGTCCTCCCCGATAAGGCCACTTTCGTGCGCCCCGATCGGATTGAAATACCGTAAAATCGATACGCAAAGTTCCGGGTTTGCCGTGCAGGCATCCTTCATGATGCGCTCTATCATCAGTTTGGTTTCCCCGTAAGGGTTGGTTGTGGAAAGTGGGAAGTCTTCGCGGATCGGTACGGTTTTTGGCATTCCATAGACGGTCGCGGAAGAGCTGAACACGATGCGGTTGACCTTATGTGCTTCCATTACTTCCATCAGATGAAATGTACCGGTCAGGTTATTGTGGTAGTATTTCAGTGGAAGACGACAGGACTCCCCTACCGCTTTCAGTCCTGCAAAATGGATGACCGCATCAATCTCCGGATGCGCGGCAAAAACACGTTCCAGCGCCTCCTTGTCCAGCAAATCTACCTGATAAAAAACCGGACGTTTGCCGCATATCTTTTCAATACGGTCCAGTACACAAAGCTTGCTGTTGCAAAGATTGTCTACAATAATGACATCGCGCCCCGCATTCTGCAGCTCGACCACCGTATGGGAGCCGATATAGCCGGTTCCGCCGGTTACCAGTATTGCCATGTCTGTTTTCCTCCTCAAATTTTGTTTTGTTACATAGTTCGGATATTGGTTTATCTTTACTTATGCTTTTTTCCAGAGCCCATCGGGATATACACCGGTAGCCACCAGTTCTTTCATACAGGTTACAACTTCCGCCTTATCCTCGTGATAGGTAACGCCGTGCCAACGGTCCGGCGTACGAAGCACACGGATATCACACTTCCCTGCCTTTCGCATATCTGACGCCACGGTAGGGAGAAAATATTCGCCCTTCAAAAGATCGGTAGAAGGATTGCACAGAAAATCCCGGAACCCCTGTTCGGCAAAATCAAAGATAGTCGGATCAAAGCCGAAGAAATTCATTGATGCTATGCTGTCATAGGAAAGCGGAATCCAGGTCTCTCCCTCGGCATACTCCGCCGTACTGCCATCCTGCCGATGGCGAATCCTGGTACGCTCGGTAATTCCCGTAAGAAATCCGTTTCCGTCTTCGGTACAGATACCGCGCGATACCGTACCGTGCTCGGTCAACGTATTGAACAGACGATAGCCAACCATGCAAAAATGCCCGACGTTCACACTCTCCAGATACTCCCGTGCCAGTGTAAATGCCGCAACACCATAATAATCATCCGCATTGATCACCGAAAATTTCTCTCGCACTGCATCCTTAGCGCAAAGCAGAGCGTGTGCGGTTCCGAGTGGCTTGGTTCTTTCCGGCGGAAGCGTTACGGTTCCGGAGGGTACCTGCAATTTCTGAAATACATAGGATACATCGATTGCTTTTTCAATACGACGCCCTATCGTAGAACGGAAGAGTTCATAATTCTCTTCTTTGATAATAAATACAACCTTGGTATAGCCGGCTCGGATGGCATCGTATACCGAGAAATCAATAATAAATTCACCGTGTTCGGTAATAGGATCCAGCTGTTTGAGTCCCCCGTAGCGGGATCCCATACCGGCTGCCAGTACAACCAGTGTCATTGGTATTTCCTCCATAGTACAAGGAGAGCAGACTTCTCTACAAGCTCTGCTCTCCCTATTTCAATCAGTCGGCGTATACGCTGACTTTCTTTTTGTCGCGGCTTATGTGCTCAAAGCGAACCTTGCCGTCCACCAATGCATACAGGGTGTCATCGCTGCCAAGACCAACACCAACACCCGGATGAATCTTGGTGCCACGCTGTCTGACCAGAATGTTTCCTGCGAGGACGCGCTGTCCGTCCGCGCGCTTAACGCCCAGGCGTTTGGATTCGCTGTCCCGTCCGTTTTTGGTGGAGCCTACTCCTTTTTTATGCGCGAAGAATTGCAAGCTGAGTTTCAGCATCTTCAATCTCCTTTCTTTTCCTTCATGATCAAATCCTGCTTCCGGTTTTGTCATACAATCCACTCTTCGGTTTCTTCCACCGAAAGAAAATCGTAATATTCTTCAACCAAATCGTTCAACTGATAAAAATATGCCTGTATCAGTCCGGATACTGCAAAGCGCTTCTTTTCATCCTCTTCATAGGCAGGAAGCGCGCCGCGGGCAATCACTTTGATATCGGTCGTCTTTTCGTCAATGATATACTGTACATCCGATGCATAAGAAACTTCGATGGCATTGATGATCAGCATGGTCATTGCGGAAAGCGCCGCGCAAAGGACATCATCACCCGATTCTCCGTATCCGGTATGTCCGGTTTCTTCAAACGCGTAAAACACGCCGCCCGACTTATAAAAGGTGACCTTGGTCATTGAATCAGCCTACAATTCTGGTGATCTGAATCTTGGTGTAATCCTGTCTGTGACCGATTTTCTTTTTCTCGTTCTTCTTAGCTTTATACTTCAGGACATAGATCTTCTTGCCCTTGCCGTTTTTCAGCACGGAAGCCTCTACCGATGCACCAGACAGATACGGCGCACCTACAGAAAGTGAATCGCCCGCAATTGCAAGGACTTTGTCAAACGTCACATTTTCGCCGTCGGCAACGCCAAGTTTCTCCACATAAATGACATCACCCTCGCTGACTTTGTACTGCTTTCCACCCGTTTCAAAAACTGCGTACACGAAAAGCACCTCTCTTTCTTTTGTCAAGATCGCTATCCACAAGGCGGCATAGCCTTATAGCCCGGGATAAGCGTCATAATATACTACCATATATTTTATAATTTGTCAAGAGCATCTGTGCATTTTTTCTGTGGAGCTCCACATCCGGATCCAGTGGTTAACGGCAAGAAGTCGCACGCTCCGCAGCACGGAGCGTATTCTGCAGAAGCATGGTGATAGTCATGGGGCCTACTCCGCCCGGAACAGGAGTTATGGCGGAGGTGTGCGGCGCCACCGCTGCAAAATCCACATCGCCGCACAGCTTTCCGTCCGGCAGCCGATTAATTCCTACATCGATCACCACGGCCCCCTCCTTGACCATATCTTCGGTCAAAAAGCGCGGACGGCCGATGGCAACCACCAGAATATCCGCCCGCTTTGTTATCTCTGCAAGATTCTTTGTGCGGGAATGGCAAAGCGTGACGGTGGCGTTTGCCTCGGTAAGCAGCAGCGCCTGCGGTTTTCCGACAATGTTGCTGCGCCCGATTACCACACATTCCTTCCCTTCCGGCCGGATGTCATAATACCGCAGCAATTCCATCACACCGGCAGGTGTGCACGGTAAAAAATCATAGTTGCCGAGCAGGATTTTCCCCACATTTTCCGGGTGAAATGCGTCGACATCCTTTTCGGGACGGATGGTGCGGATCACAGCCTGCTCGGAAATCCCCGCAGGAAGCGGAAGCTGAACGAGTATGCCATGAACCGACGCATCTTCATTCAGACGTTTGAGTAAAGAAAGAAGCGTAGCCTCATCCGTATCCTCCGAAAGTGTATAGACATCCGAACGGATGCCCACCTCCTCACATGCACGGTGCTTGTTCCGCACATATACGGCAGAGGCCGGATCCTTTCCGACCAATATCACCGCCAGTCCCGGCGTGATACCGGTGCGCTGCCGGAAATCTGTTACCTGTTCTTTCAGTTTTTCGCGCAGGTGCAAGGACACCTGCTTCCCGTCCATAATGGTAGTCATACCCGATCCTCCCCGGCTGTGCTGCCGCTTTTAACGTTTTTTGTATTCCCGTCTTTTTCTTCACCTGCGGATGCTGCATGCGTATCCGGACGGATAACAGACATGGCATATCGCTCCGGTTCGAAGAAATCGGACAGCAGCGCAAGCACGTCCTCATAGCGGACAGAGGCCAGTATATCGCCTACGGAAAAGATATCCACGCCTGCAAACAAATCTGAAAGCAGATCGTTGGCAATCCCGTCGGTAGAGTCAAAAGCGCGGATATATTCTGCATATGCGGTGCGCTTCAAGCGTTCAAAATCGCTGCGGGAAGGCGGATTCTTCTTCGCATCTTCCACCATCGCGGTAAACCGGCGGAGAACCTCCTCCGGATCGTCCGATTCTCCCGTCAGAAGCAGAAAACCGCAGCTTCTCGTGCTCTCATATCCGTAATGGAAGGAGGAATTGATCCGTCCCTCTTCGTACATTGTATTATAAAACGTCCCAGCTTCGCCGAACAGCATATCCGACAGAATACGCAATGCAAGCCGCCGGTAGGCTCCGGCGGTTCCTTCCCTTTGCGGATGAATATCTTTCACGCCTATGGCAAAAAGCGTTTTCCCTACATCCATAGAGATCACACTGCGCGTCCCGGCCAAGGAATCTGGCTCTGCCTCAAAATAACACTCTATTTCTCTGAAATCTTCCTGATTTTTCAGTATACGGTCTGCCACCGCTACCACTTGTTCTGTTTCTACGTCGCCACAGATGACAAGTGCCATGTTCGAAAGACGGTAGAATGTAGTATAACAGCGATACAGATGCTCCGGCGTAATTCTGGCAATCGATTCCTTTGTCCCACATACATTGATACGGACATTGTCCCGTACATACAGCAGTTTCAGCAATTCGTAATAAATGCGCCAGACGGGATTATCATCGTACATTCCGATTTCCTGTCCGATAATCCCCTGTTCTTTCTGAATATTCTCTTCGGTAAAATACGGGTGTGTCACATAGTCCAGCAAAATTTCCAACGCTTCGCAGAAATGACCGGTGCAGGAAAATTCATACGCGGTCATATCATTGGAGGTAAATGCGTTGGCCGAGGCGCCGATACGCGTAAAGCGCTCGTTGGTATCGCTCCCGTCTTCCGATTCGAACATCTTGTGTTCCAGAAAATGGGCAATACCATCCGGAACCTGCGTGTATTCCTTCTCTCCCGCAAGGCGGAAGCAATTGTCGATCGATCCGTACTTGGTTCCGAAGAGCGCATAGGTGGTGCTCATTTTTTTCGGGAAAACATATATGTCCAGTCCGCTTTTATGATGCACACAGTCGTACCGCTCCTGCAAAAGCCGGCTTTCCCTTGTTTCCCGGACGGTTTCATTCTTCATGCTGCTCCTCCTCTTCCATGCCCTCTTCCGTGTCCGAAAGACTGCCGCGCAGAAAATAAACGGTATCCAGCGTTATCTTCCGTGCCACCGCCGCAATTTCTTCCCGGCCGATCCTTTCCATTGCCGCCATGGTTTCCTCCGGAGATGTATGGATTCCAACAAGAATGCGACCGAGATACCAGCTTTCCACCCCGACCGGATTATCCGAAATGGCCCGATACGCATGAAACAGCGATGCACGGGCGCACAGCAATTCTTCCTCGGTCATTTCGCCAAGCCGGATTTTTTCCAACTGCGTCAGAATCTCAGAAATGGCCTTATCCTTGTTGCGGTTTTCAATCCCCGCACTGACATACAAAAGTCCCTTGATGGTATCGCCGTGTGAGAAGCAAAAATAGCAGAGACTCAATTTTTCCCGCACATTCATAAAAAGTTTGGATGCCGGTGATCCGCCGAATATTTCGTTGAAAAGCGGATAGGCAAGATAGTCCGCGTCTCCCATCACGGTTCCCGTGCGGAATCCAATGGTCAGATTGCCCTGTACCGCCGGCGTAGTTTCCTCATACCGACGCGGAGCGGCGGCGCAGCGAACAATTTCGGTTTTGGGCAGAAGGATATCCGGCCGGCGCTCGCGCCCGGAGAACATTTGCCGGATACATGTCTCTGCCTTGCTTCGGTCACAGCTGCCGACATAAAACACTTCTACCTGTGCCTGTTCGGTCATATATCGGTAGCATTCCATTAGCCGATCGACTTCAAGATGCTCATATGCCGCCAAAGTCCCCTCTACCGCTACACCGCTTTTTTCCTCCGCACACATGAGTTCCGTACAACGGGTGACCGCATACCGACGCTTGTTGTTGATCAGCGCGCGTACGGCGTCCATACGGTTCAGCCGCTCGGATTCTATATAATCTTCGCGGAATCTCCCCTCTGCCGTCAGCAAAGGAGAAAAAATCAATTCTCCCAGAAGCGATGCGACACAACCGAACAAATCGGTATTGTCATCGGGAAGAAGATAGGCGCCGTCCAGCATATCCGCCGCAAAACCGATGATCTGCATTTCTCCGCGCTTGTAATTGCGTGTGGCGATTTCGGTTCCATACAGCTCCTCCAACCGTCGGTTGAGCGATGCCTGATCGGGATAATCGCGGCAACCCCGGCGAAGAATGTCGGGGAGCAATGCATAAAGTGCCGCTGTCCGCTTATCCAGCGGTAAAATGAAATTCACAGACAGATATCCGGTCTTAAACCGGTCTGTTGCAGCGTGATTATAAAAAATTCCGTTTGAAAGCCTGATGCGTTCCAGTTTCATACCTTCACTCTCCTCCGGCGGTGCCGGTGCAGAATTGACCGGACATTCCGGTTTTTATTATACATGTTTCTCCCGGAAAATGCAACCGATTTCAGGAGATCCAATAGGATTTTCCGGATTTTTTGTCCGCTATTGACTTTTCCATGGAGGGATGCTATTATGGAAACAAAAAAAGCAAGGAGAAGCGGTATGCCTGTTTTTTACGACGAACAAACAAAAACCTTTTTTCTGGAAGGCAAAAACCTTTCGTATGTTTTTGGGATCAATGCAGCGGGATTTCCCGAGCACTATTATTTCGGATCACGGATCGGACGGGATGACCTACGCTATGCGCTCGGTGTCGGTGGGAACAGCGCAGAGGCCTGCGTGCCGGGCATGACCGACTCCGGACGTAACTCCTACAACAATTACGGCGCGGAAATTTCGTCTTACGGATCTGGGGATTACCATGAGTGTTCTCTGCAGATTCTGTTTCCGAATGGTTGCCGTCTTAACGAATTCCGCTATCATTCTCACAGGATCCTGGAAAAGAAGCCTGGGATTCCCGGCATGCCTTCACTGCAAGGCGGCACCACTCTGCTTCTCACCGTGAAGGATAAAAATTCCGAGGTATACGTAGATCTCTATTATACCGTATATGAGGACATTGCGGTACTTTGCCGGCACATGGAAGTACACAACCGGACAGGAAAAACCATCTCTCTGCTCCGGGCATACAGTTTTACTTTGGAATTGCCACGCAACGATTACGATGTTCTGACACTGGAAGGAGCTTGGGCAGATGAAAGAACCCCGCAGAGAATTCCCATGCACCACGGTGTTGTCTCTATTGACAGCAAAACCGGCTCTTCCTCTGCAAGGCTGAATCCGTTTATGGCGGTTCTGGACAGGAACACGGATGAATACAACGGAAATGCCATCGGATTGAATCTTGTATATTCCGGATCCTATGTATTGAAGGCAGAGGTCGGTTCCAAGGGCAGCGCGCGCATCATGGGCGGCATCAACGACTTCGACTTTCAATGGCAACTTTGCGACGGAGAAACCTTTGCCACGCCGGAGGTTGTCATGGTATATTCAGATTGTGGCCTGAACGCCATGTCCCGCACCTTCCACGACGCATACCGTCGGTATCTGATCAATCCGCGCTTTGTCATGAAGCACCGCCCCGTTGTGATCAACAACTGGGAAGCAACCTATTTCAATTTTGACAATGAACGGCTAATGGGCATCATCGATGTGGTGAAAGGAAGCGGGATCGACACCTTTGTTCTGGACGATGGATGGTTCGGTGCTCGGGCCGCCGACAACGCCGGTCTGGGTGACTGGATCGTCAATACCGAAAAGCTGAAGGGCGGGCTGCACACCGTAATTGAGTATTGCCATCAATCCGGCATGAAATTCGGGCTCTGGTTTGAGCCGGAGATGGTCAATCCGGACAGCAACCTTTACCGCGCACATCCGGATTGGGCCATTCATATGCCGGGTATGGAGCCTGCCCTTTCCCGCAATCAGATGGTGCTGGACATCACACGAACGGAAGTACGCGATTATATTGTGGAATCCGTATCCAAAATTCTGCGAGAAAATGACATTGATTACGTGAAGTGGGACTTCAACCGTGTTCTTACCGAGAACTATTCCATAGCCCTTCCCCCGGAGCGGCAGCAGGAATTCCATCACCGCTATGCACTTGGTCTTTATGATCTATGTGAACGCCTGGTCAACGGATTCCCGTCCGTCTTCTTTGAAGGGTGCGCAGGAGGCGGCGCGCGGTTTGATCCGGCCATGCTCCATTATTTTCCACAGATCTGGACCAGCGACGACACCGACGCCTATATGCGTACCAGGATTCAGTATGGCACCTCCTACTGTTATCCATTGTCCAGCATGTCCTGCCATACTTCCATCTGTCCCAATCATCAGACAGGACGTACCACACCGTTCACCACGCGCGCGGATATTGCACACCTCGGTGCCACGGGGTATGAACTGGATACCACAAAGATGACGAAAGAGGAAGTCGCCGAGGTAGCGGACCAGATCCGTGCTTATCATGAAATGGAGGACCTGATTCTGGACGGCGAGCTGTTCCGGCTGGAAGATCCGCACGTTTCCAATTATTTTGCAGTAGCAGTTGTATCCCGTGATAAAACCGAAGCACATATCACCGCATTCCGGACATTGTGTTATCCCAACGATGAAGTAAAACGGATTTATCCGCGCGGACTGTGTGAAGAGACGCGTTACTTTATCCGTGAATTGGGAATTACTCTCAGCGGCGCCACGATCATGAAGATGGGACTTCTGCTCCCCAACACCACCACCGATTTCAAGACATTTGTTTTCCACCTGAAAAAAGAAGATTCTGTACATTAAAATCGAGCAGATTGTCTGTGGAGGTTATTATGTGTCTGCCGGATGAAACCGCTGCACAGCGGTCCTGCGATTTTCTCTACCGTCCTTCCGATCCCGCCTATACCGACCCGTCGGTTCGTAAATTCCAAGGCTGCCCGACCATTGCCGTGACAAAGGGCGGTCGGATCTACGTCGGCTGGTACAGCGGGGGTACGCGTGAGCCCCACATAGAAAATTTCAATTTGCTGGTTTACAGTGATGGCAGAGGAAGAACCTGGTCTGCCCCCCTGCTGGTAATTCCCAGCAGCAAGGAGCGGCTTGTACAGGCGCTGGATATTCAGCTCTGGATATCCCCCGCCGGAGACTTGTATGTATATTGGGTGCAGAATAATGTAAAACCCGCCGATCTCAAAAACCCGGACGGAACACAACGCTATCCCGGATATGTTTCGGATGGATACGTATTCAATGACAGCATTCACGCAGAATGGCTTTCTGTATGCACAAACCCCGACGCACAGGATCCGACTTTTTCCCCGCCGCGGTATGTAGGCAGCGGTTTTTTGCGTTGCAAACCCCTGGTACTGACAAATGGGCGCTGGCTGAATTTCAATTACGATCAAATCTCTGATCGATACGGCTACAGTGTATCAGACGATCAGGGGAATACCTGGACCAGGCACTACGGAGGGAAAAAGATTCCCACACCGTTTGACGAGGGTATGGCTTACCAGAAGATGAACGGTACTGTGCGTATGTTTGCACGAACTTCGGTAGGTCTGACGGCAGAAAGCGTCTCCTTGGATAACGGCAATACCTGGACGGACGGTATCACCAATTCTCTCCCCAATGCCAATACGCGGTTTTTCCTCGCAAGGACACCCTCCGGAAGAATTCTTTTTATCACCAACGACGATCCTGCGAAACGCTGTCGTATGACCGCATGGCTTTCCGAGGATGATGGGGAAACCTTCCCTTACAAGCGCTGCATAGATGCCCGTTCCTCGCTTTCCTATCCGGATGCCGATTTTCACGGGGACCGCATCTATCTTGTATACGATCGGGAAAGAAACGGAGAGGGGTCGGCGCGTGAGATTCTTTTTGTCGATTTTTCCGAGGAAGACATTCTGGATCCGCACCGTCCTGTAGAAATCCGTATTGTCAGCAAACCTTGAAGTCTGAAATACCATTTTTCTGTTTTTTAGAAACCGTATCTGCCACGAATTTTGTTCCTTTTCATAAAAAACTCCGCGGTCCTCTCTGTAAGGACCGCGGAGTTTTTTATCCGTGTTATTTACGACTCATGCTGTTTGCCAAGAAAATTGGCAGCCGTTTGAATCAGCTTACTCTCCACTTCGCTTCCAATCCGGTTCTCTTCTCCGGATTGCGAACGTACCGATGCTACGCATCCGATCACGTCTCCTTCCACGACAATCGGCATGGCACAGCTCAGATAATGCGTCGTACTGTCTTCTATAACCGCAAGTTCTGCCTCCCCTTCGCGGTGCAGATATAAGTTGCGACCTTCCATGATTTGTTCCAGTGCAGAGGATATTTTCCGGTCGGTGTATTCCTTGCGCGGAACTCCTGCGGACGCTATAACCGCATCCCTGTCGCTGATAATTACAGCCATCGAACATATCTTGTGCAACGTTTCGGCATACTGTGCGGAAAAGGATGCCAGTTCACCGATCGGAGAATATTTTTTGAAGATCACTTCTCCTTCGCGGTCTGTATAAATTTCGAGCGGATCCCCTTCACGGATTCGCATGGTTCTGCGTATTTCTTTTGGGATCACTACCCGTCCCAGGTCATCTATTCTTCTGACAATTCCGGTTGCTTTCATGGGAACTTCTCCTTATAATCAGATTACGTTTTCTATTATTTGTGAATTACAGGAAAATATACGGGCATCCCCCGATTCTTACTGTACAGGCAAACATTGCCTTCATTTTCCTGAAATCTTTCTTTTCCTTATTCCTTGTTTCTTGACAGCATCGGCAAAATATGCTACAATACGATCGTTTTTATATGTACGTTTTCACATAAAGCTGTAAGTACTGGAAAAATTTGCTTTTTACCGTACGGAAAGAGGGGTCATGGAAGCAATTACCGCGATCATTTCGTATATCAACGCCAATATTCTTTGGGGAATTCCCATGATTGTAGCCATTATGGGTACCGGGATTCTTTTGACCGTTCGTACACGCTTTTTGCAGGTTAAGCGATTTGGTATGTCTATTCGCACTACCATCGTTCCGGTTCTTACTCCCGGAAAAAAGGCCGGAAAAAGAAAGGCTGGCGAAAAAACCATTTCACAGTTTGAAGCATTTGCAGCAGCTGTTTCCGGCACAGTCGGAACCGGAAATATTGTAGGCGTTGCCACTGCGATGCTCGCCGGTGGCCCCGGGGCAGTTTTCTGGATGTGGGTTTCGGCATTTTTTGGCCTTGTGACCAATTATTCCGAAAATGTGCTTGGCCTCTATTTCCGGAAAAAAGACAAGGATGGAAATATATCCGGCGGCCCCATGTACTACATATCCGAGGGACTGGGCTTACGATGGTTGGCTTTGATTTTTGCGTTCTGCTGCTCACTCGCCGCCATCGGTATGGGAATGGTACAGGCAAACTCCATCTCCGGCACATTGCAGAATGTCATTGCCGGGGAGAATACACGCGTTGCGCAAATCGTAGCCATTGTTACCGGGATTGCCGTCGCCGCGCTGGCAGCACTGATCATTATCGGCGGAATCAAACGTATCGGGCGTGTGGCCTCCATGATTGTCCCTTTTATGGCGCTTCTCTTTATTCTGGCTGCTATTGTCATCCTTTGCCTCAACATCCGCGTCCTGCCGGCTGCCGTGGCTCTTATTTTTACCTCTGCCTTCAATTTTTCTGCCGTATCCGGAGGCTTTTTCGGTTATATGATTACAAAGGCTATGCGATACGGCTTTGCACGCGGTATTTTTTCCAATGAGGCCGGACTCGGTTCCTCGGTGATCGCGCACTCTGCCTCTTCTACAAAAGAACCGGTTCGCCAGGGGCTATGGGGGATCTTTGAAGTTTTTCTGGACACCTTTATCATCTGTACGCTCACGGCGCTCTCTCTTCTCACCGTAGCCATGCAGACCGGAAAAATTGACTTTACCGACATTACTGCCAACGCATCGCTTTCCGGCAATACGCTTGCTCCCATGGCATTTACCGAAT